>JBMLPO010000057.1:0-10145 GCA_049242065.1 Bacteroidia bacterium | reverse complement strand
TATGCTTTTAATTTATTGATTAAACCAATACCTCTACCCTCTTGATTGATATATAGGACCATTCCTTTTCCTTCCTTTTCAATCAATTGCATAGCCTTATGTAATTGGTCTCCACAATCACATCGCATCGAATGAAAAATATCACCAGTTATACATGATGAATGTACCCTTACCAATACCGGTTCATCTTTTTCCCAAGAACCTTTTTGTAAAACCAAGTGCTCTTCTCCGGTATCTTTTTGATGATAAGCAGTAAGAATAAAATCACCGTATTTGGTTGGCATTTCTACCGAAATAAGCTTTTTAACCAAAGATTCTTTCTCTAAACGATATGCAATTAAATCTTTGATTGTAACCAATTTCATATCGAACTTAGCGGCAATCTTTACCAAATCAGGAACACGAGCCATGGTACCATCCTCATTCATGATTTCAACAATACAACCAGCTGGTTCAAATCCCGCTAACCGAGCAAAATCTATTGCAGCTTCTGTATGACCTGCTCTTCTTAATACTCCTTCTGGTCTTGCTTTTAATGGAAAAATATGCCCCGGTTTTCCCAAATCATCTGGTTTGGTATTGGGGTCGATGAGAGCCTGCATGGTCTTGGCTCTATCTTGTGCAGAAATACCCGTGGTACAACCCTTACCTAAAAGATCAACAGAAATGGTAAAAGGAGTGCCATGTGAAGTGGTATTATCGTTCACCATTAAATCGAGTTTAAGTTCTTCGCATCTGGTATCAATAAGTGGAGCACAGATTAAACCTCTTCCCTCCTTACTCATGAAATTGATGATTTCAGGAGTTACATTTCTAGCCGCAGTTAAAAAATCGCCTTCATTTTCTCTATCTTCATCATCTACCACGATGATCATTTTACCTAAACGGATATCTTCTATCGCTTCTTCAATGGTATTAAACTTTACTTTTTCCATATACATTTATATTTTTATGTCTTCGTAATAAGACAATAAATCTGTAATAACTTTTGAACTTTCGTATTTGCTTTCAACTAATTTTCTAGCAGCAAAACCTGACTCTTTAATTAACTCAGGATTCTCCAATATGTTTGAAATCTGTTCTATAAATTCTGATGCAGTTTCGGCCCTGAAAATATTTTTACCAGGAGTAACCTCAATTCCAGTATAGCCTAATTGAGTTGAGACCATGCATTTGCCTAATGCTAAACCTTCTAGAATTTTCACTCTAATTCCACTTCCTGAAAACAATGGAACTACCATGATTGATTTTGAATTCATGAGTTCAATTGCATTTTCAACCTCTCCTAAAATTTCTATTCCATTGCCTGCAAATTGATGAAATTCATCAGGCATATTTCTACCAGCTGCGTAAAACTTTAATTGAGGATAATTAGATTTTAATGTAGGCCAAACTTCTTTAATAAACCATTTTAAAGCCTCTTGATTGGGCATCCAATCCATTGAACCTAAATGTAAAATACTGGCTTGTTCGAGATGGGCATAATTAGGTTGAAGTCGGCTGATATCCATACCCGTTGGAGCAACATGCCAAGTTTTGCTATAACCAAATGATTGAAATGCCAAGGCATCTTTTTCAGTAACACAACTCAGACCATCAAACGAATTTAGCTGAGCCAATTCATAAGATTTCAATCTCTTTGAAAGTATTTGTAGGTACCATTTTTTGATAGGATTGGATTCTATCTCTGCTAAACTTTGCCAAATTTCAAATTCAACATTATGGGCACGTAATACACATTTGGCCTTGGAATATTTTCTAACCGTACTTAAATAAGGTGCCATGAAAATGCTCTCAAACACCACCACATCAAACTCTTTTTCTTTTAGTAATTCAACAAGAAGTTCATTGAAATCACTGCTAATAAACCTTACTACATGATACGAATCAGAAGTAAATAAAAGGTTCTTTAGAGCATCAATGGGTTTAATTCTGTTGTCTATATCCACCAAATGATAATCAGCTAGATTTTTTACTTCAGTTGGTAAAGCATCAAATTCAATATGATGCTTACTGGTATTTAAAATAGCTGCTGTTAACTCACATCCTGCATCATGGTAACCCTTTAAGAAATTATAATATCCTAAGGCACCACCATCTTTTAAAGGCCATGGAAAGCGGTTGATGAGTTGAAGAATTCTCATTATTTGGTTTCCGATTTAGGTCGATAAAACAATTTTCTGAAAATTTTTGTATAAGAACCTGCTTCAAAAATCCCCGAATCAGTTGCTGCTTTCCAAGTTAAAAACAATCCCAAAGGAATAAATACGCCAATACCAAACCACATTCCTTGAAAAGGCGCCCATGCAAGTGTTTTAGCCGCTTTTTCGCCAGATAATGAAACAATATGGTAACATACATACATCAAAACAGAAACAACAATAGGTAGACCAAATCCACCTTTTCTTATAATGGAACCTAAAGGAGCTCCAATAAAAAACATAATGATACAAGCTACTGATAAAATAAATTTACGGTGCCATTCAATGCGATGGCGGGCTCGTAAACGATTGAGTTCATTGAACTCATTGAGACTATATTCAATTACATTTTTAACTGTTCTCGCATTATTCAACGCATTTGTATAAATAGCATCAGCCCCTGGTATTTTGAGATCTGCCAATTCACTGGTATCATTTTTAGCAATAGATTTAGCGGTAAATCCAAGTTTTTTTAATGAATCTGAATCGTATTTGGTAAAGAAATAATAGGGTTCAACAAAGCTTTTTAAAGATACATACTTCGCTGTTGCAACGCTATCAAGTGAATCTGTGGCCGTTTGTAGTTCCAATACATTCAACATCTCCCAATGATGTTTAAATAGATTTTCATCGGTTCTGTTAAACTTAAAACTATTCATATCGAAGCAAATTTGCTCTTCTGCAAAATAGGTTGAAGTATGTGGCCGGCTCAAATGATAACCTCGTACTTTCTCCAATTCCTCATACCTAGAGCCATCATACAAATTAAGAAACAGATAACGGTTGTCTTCACTCATTTTCATTGTACCTGATTTGGCAAATAAAATAGTAGATTGAAGTTGACTCTCTCTTTGATCGTAAATAAGAATATTTTGAAGCTCTTGGGTTCTTTCATTCTTTTTTCCGATTCGAATGGTAATACCAGGAATATCCTGACTAAAAACGCCCTCTTTTAAAGCCAGAGAAGGTTTTTGTTGTCTTACATCATATAACAAAGAACCTCTTTTAAGATTGGCTTGTGGAATGAGAATATTAGAAACAAAAAAACCAAAAATGCCAATGATAAACATGATCACCAGCATCGGACGAAACATTCTAAAAATGGAGATACCTGAAGCCTTGGCTGCTACTAATTCATAACTCTCACCTAAGTTTCCGAAGGTCATGATAGAGGATAACAATACAGAAAGAGGTAAAGCTTGAGGAATTAAGCTAGCAGAAAAGTAAAAAAGCAATTCTGCTATAATGAACCAATCCAAACCCTTCCCTACGAGTTCATCCACATATAACCAGATAACCTGCATCAGCAGGATCAGCATCACGATCAAAAAGGTAGGGATGAATGACCGCAAATAATTTTTGATAATAAACAGATAAAACTTCTTCACAAATACGATGTTTGGAAAATAATGGCGCAAAAATCAATAAATAAACTGACAAATGAAGAGTTGAATCTTATTTGTTCTACGAATTACCCTATACTCAAAAAAAGTGCCATGGATAAAATTCGTGGTATATTAGTAGAAACTGCTGAGATTGTTTCTGATAAAATTAACACAGAACTTCCTGATTATAAGAGACAATATAAGATTACTTCTGGTGAAAATTTTGATTTTTGCCCCTATTTGGTATTAGATATTCCTCAAATAAATCCTCAAAATTTTGGATTTGTATTCAGAATTTTTTTTAGATGGGGTCATCATTTTTCAGCCCAGGTTATTGTAAATGCCGATAAATTTGAAATTAAAAAGGCATTTCTATTGTTATCTGAGCTCGATTTGAATTTATATATTTTAAAAGGAAACAATCCTTGGGAGAATAGACATGAACACGAGGACTATTTACTCTTAAAGAAATTAAACCCCATTGATAAAACCGAAATACTCAGACAAAACTGGCTCAAGTTGAGTTTAGAAATTTCCATAAAAAAACCCGAAAACTTGGTGAATGAAGCTTCCGGGTTTTATGAAATATGTTTGGATATTTTAAAACTATCCGCCAAGTAGGGTCTTCAAATCATGAACTTGATTTTCCCACAATTGAATTGAATTTTTTTCATCAATGGCATCAACATGGTCTGTTACTACCAAAGCAACATCATCTGTTAATTCATCTTGAAGAATTTCAAATTCGAAGTATTCTTCATCTGCAGCATCTTTCCATTTAAATTTAATGGATTTATTGACAACTTTTTTTAGCAATTCAGCAATACTCTCATCTCCATCCCACTTAAACTTGTAAAAATTGTTGTAAATATCAACGTCGTTACAAAACCACTGAGACAAACCTGATGGCGAACTAATGTAATTAAACAGCATGGCAGGCGAGGCTTTGATCTCGAACTCCATTCTGATTTTCTTTTTGTTTGATTTTCCCATTCCTTTAGAAATCTTGATAAGGTTTGTGGCAAATATATATTTTTCATTCACTTGACAAACCTTTTTTAAGTATTTTGTAAAATAATCTAACTTATTAACAAAATAATAGGCTACCAAAGGCAGCCTATTATTGGTTTTAGCTCAAATTACTTTTTTTTCACATTTTTCTCTTCGTGAATTGTAATCGGTCCAATTTGTTTTTCACGGATTACTTTCTCTGAACCATCGGCTTGTTTTTCTATTCGCTCTACTTCTCTTTTTACTTTTTTCTCTTCCCCATTATCATCAATGGTAATCCTAATTTTTTTATCACCCTTATCTGTTTTAATATCAAATTTTATTTCCTTTTCGTCATCATCAATTTCGCCATCTATCGACTCAATATCTTCAGACCTATCGTCTTCATGACCTTCGCAATCCAAACATTTCATATCACCTTTAACAACCTGGTACAAATCCCCATCCATCTCATCAAAATTACGTTCATCAACAATTGACTTAATCTCATCGTTTAATTGAATCAATTGATTTTCTGGTAAAGTTAAAATCAAATCAATTTCTTGGAACCTAAACTGATTTTGGTAATCAATAGTGAAATAATTTGGGATGATCATTTTGTTTCCTTCATATTTAACATTGTATTGGATAAAGGAAATATTTTGACGACCATCATCTTGGTTGGCACCTTTAGATTTATAAATTACTTTTAATCCTATAGAATCTTTTGGTCCAGCTCTTCTGATGCGCAATTGATCTATTTCTATATAAACTTTTTTCTTTGAGTTATCAAGTATAAAACCTTGGTCATTCAGGGTAATTTCTGCCTGATTCCATCCATTTAAGTCTTCCTCCACATCAGGCATTTCAATACCTTCTATCAATAGCGTGTCATTACCGGCAAGCTGAACCGGAATCAAATCTGTTTTTACTTCATTTATTTTGATTTGTTGACTAAAAGTTGCCAAAGCAAAAACCAGAAAACCAAATCCAACAAAGAATACACCAGCAAGCGTACTTCCAACTAAAGAACGGCTCCATTTTACATGGAAAATACCCCTTATCACCAAAAGTAATAAACCAACTACAGGTGTTAATAAAACCAATGAAATTCCAATTTTAGCCGACCAAATTACAGTAGGATCTTGAACGGTAAATTGAATGAGTTCATTTAACCAAGCTGTATTACCAATTCCAAAGAATATTGAAAATACAGTGATACTAAGAGCCAAAACGATGATAAATAAAATGAAAGCCACAAAACCTAAAACTAGTTTGACAAAACCTCTTAGTAAAGTGCCAAGTAAATCGCCACCTCTATTCGCAAAATTGCTCATTTTTGTAGGACCTTGGTTGTTTAAGACCTCTCTCTCAATGTTTTTGATATCAACGGGTTCACCCTTCATCATCAACTTATCAGCAGCTGTAACAGCTTTCGGTGTAATAGCCCAAAGGATAATATACAACCAAAAACCAGATCCAAAAATGAAAATAGAAACTAAAAATGCCAAACGGATCCATACTACATCCAATGAAAAATAGTTGGCAAGGCCCGCACTCACACCTGAAACTACACGGCTATCTGCATCTCTGAACAACCTGCGTGTTCTTTGTTGCTTTTGAACTCGCATGATTTCGGCCTCCTCTCCTTTTGCTTGTGGAATCACGATCCACAAAACCAAGTAAAACAAGATTCCAGAACCATATAAAATAACTGAAGCAACAAATAATAAACGAACAATAACTGGATCGATATTAAAAAAGGCAGCAATACCTGAAGCAATACCTCCTAACTTGGTATCATAAGGATTTCTGCGGAGTTTATTCAATTTCAAATTTGGGGAATTTTGAAATGGACCTGCATGAGGATTTGCAAAATCAGCGCTAGATTCTCCACTGCTCATCTGGTTGATATCACCCATAATTGCAATGACTTCCTTTACATCATATTCATTCAGTGTATTTTTAGCCACATCCAATTTAGCAGAAAACAATTCTGAAATTCTAGATTCTATATCCAAAACAATTTCGGAATTATTAGCAAAATGTGTGTTTAACTGATCTATATATCGTTTTAAAATTTGATAGGCTGGTTCCTCTATAAAAAAGATGAGACCACCTAAATTTATTTGAAATACTTTTTCCATAAGGGGTATATTTTATTTGTTTTCTAAATCTTTTGTTTTGTTGGTTAATCGTTCTACCGATTCTACTAAATCTATCCAAGTTAGCTCCAGTTCATTCATGAATTTTTTTCCATCTTCAGTTAACTGATAATACTTTCTTGGAGGACCACTTTTGCTTTCTACCCAATTGTAACTGAGTAAGCCTTCATTCTTTAGGCGACTTAATAAAGGATACATGGTGCCTTCAACTACCAATAATTTTGCCGCTTTCATTTCTTCCAAAATATCACTGGTATAGGCTTCTCCTCTGCTAATGATACTAAGAATACAAAACTCCAAAATTCCTTTTTTTAACTGCGCCTTGCTGTTTTCTATATCCATAATTTCTTTATTACAAGGTTCAAACTATGGCACAAATCTAACTTATACTTGGTACTTTGCAATACATAATACCAAATAAAAGAAATAAACACTGATTATCAGTAATATAAATTTCATCTTATTTATTAAATCCTATTTTGGGGCGATCAATAATTGAGTCGGCATGAATAATTTCATCCAAAATTTGAAAGATTTTTTTGATTTCAGCCTCCTGATCTAACTGAGTTTGTCCTAATGAATCTATATAAAGTTCAATTTTCTCCATTTTTTCAATTAAAATTCTGCTATGCTGTAAATATTCCCGCATTTGTGCAAACACCCGAATGATATGAATATTAACTAGAATGGCGGTTTCACTTTTTAAAACAGCTGATAACATGGCTATACCCTGCTCTGTAAAAGCAAAAGGGAGGTACCTTCGTCCACCTAAATTTGAGGTCACAAATTGTGACCTCAGTTGTTCCCATTCGTCTGCTTGCAATTGGAACATAAAATCAGAGGGGAATCTGATTCTATTTCTTTTCACAGATTGGTTTAAAACCTTGGTTTCAACTCCGTAAAGAAAAGCCAAATCAACATCCAGCATGACCCTTTGATTTCTTATATAATAGATTTTTGATATGATGTTTTCAGGTAATTCACTCATTCAAGCAAAATACACGGAATAGTTCTACCTAAATTGGAAAGAAAGCTAGATATTAGATTACCAACAATTTAGAAAAACGTTAATAATTAAATCACTTTAAATTTCCATCAAGAATGATAGAAACTCAGGATTTCCTTAATTATACCAGAGTAAAAAAGAAATAACTACTTATAGAGTAAATATTTGGAGCGCATTTTTCGGTATTTAGCCAATGCTGGCTGCCAAGATTTTCTGATTTCAGCTTCGGATTTACCAGCAATAATTTGTTTACGTAACGTGGATGTTCCGGCTAACTGATCGAAAAAAGGAATAAAGAAATTAGCTTTTGCGGTATCTTCTTTATATAACTGAATGATCCATGAAAGATTGATTTCTCCAGCAACCGGGGCTACATTATTACCATAGTCGGAAAGTAGAAATCCTCTACACTTTTTATTTTCATGGATAGGTTTATCTACCACTCCTGAGATAGACACCGGTGTAAAATAAAAATCACCTACAGTTAATCCAGGTTTTCCTATGCACTCAAAAGGTTTATCAGTTCCTCTGCCTAAACTATAACTTGTTCCTTCAAACAAACATAAACTTGGATATAGATAAATAGAAGACATATTAGGCAAATTGGGAGAAGGACGAACTGGCAATTGATAAGAATAGGCATGCGTATAATTTCGTACTAAAACCGTTTTAATTTTACACTTCATTTTATTCTTCAACCAAGATTCCCCATTAATCATTCCAGCATATTCAGCAATGGTACAACCATGCACAATAGGTACTGGATGCATACCAACAAATGATCGAAATGCGGTGTCTAATACTGGTCCATCAACATAAAACCCATTTGGATTGGGCCTATCTAAAATCAGAACTTCCTTTTTTTGCTCCGCACAAGCCTCCATTACATAATGAAGCGTGGAGATATAGGTATAAAATCTTGCCCCTACATCTTGAATATCAAAAACTACTAAATCAATACCTTTTAAATTTTCAGGTTTAGGTTTCTTATTTGCGCCATACAAAGAAATGATAGGCAAACCTGTTTTGGCATCTTTACTAGAAAGCACCTTTTCTCCAGCGGAATGGTCGCCTCTAAAACCATGCTCAGGTGCAAAAATTAATTTCACTTGAACTCCTAAAGAAAGCAAAGTATCCACCAAATGTTTCTTACCAACCATAGCGGTCTGATTAACAACTAATGCAATCTTTTTGTCTTTGATATAAGGAAGGTATTCACCCATTCTTTCTGCACCATTGGTAATGGTTCTAGCAGAAGAACTTTTTAAAACACTGCAGAAAAGCAAAATAAGCCCTATATATTTGAAAACACGCATGAACTTTAGTTTCTTCATATTTAATCGTATCAATAAAGTATCTGGTACAGTATCTAAAGCAGATAAGCAAGGTACGTCCAGACTTATTGTACGCTTGGCAACTGCCGCGGTAGCCATTAGCATTATGGTTATGATATTAGCTATAGCCATAGTGAAAGGATACCAACTTCAGGTACGAAATAAGTTAATTGGATTCAACTCACCTATCCAAGTTACCCACCTCGATTTGAACAATAGTTTCGAAAGTTCACCAATTGAGAAAGATTCAGTATATGAAAAACTTGTTTCCTCCCAAGCTGGATTCCTCTGGATTCAATCTTATTCAAATAAAGCAGGAATCATCAAAACTAATGAAGCTTTTGAAGGTATCCTACTCAAAGGTGTTTCTTCTAACTATAATTGGGAATTTATTAAGGAACATCTAATAGCAGGTGAAGTACTGAATGAACAAGAAAATTCAAAACCTGAAATTGTACTTTCAGCAATTACAGCCAAACGAATGCAGGTAAAATGCGGAGAAACCATACTCGTTTATTTTGTAGATGATCCACCAAGAGTAAGGAAGTTTTTAATCAAAGGAATATTTGATACTGGCTTAAGTGACTTGGACGAATTGTATGCATACACGCATGAGTCAATTATAAAAAAACTAAATAAATGGCCACAGCATTTTATATCAGGTTATGAAGTAAACATTGATAATTTTAATGAAATAGAATCAAAAACTTTGGAATTAGAATCCATAACCAATATGGATAAAAGTGTTTCTAATATTTTTAAAGTATACCCACAACTATTTGATTGGTTGCAATTATTGGATATGAATGTGCTGATTATTTTACTATTAATGATGGCTGTAGCAGGAATTAATATGATTACTGCATTACTTATCCTCATTTTGGAAAGAAGTAACATGATTGGGTTGTTAAAAGCACTAGGCGCTAGAGACCAGCAAATAAGGCAGGTTTTCCTCCTATTGGCCGCTCGAATTATATTTTTAGGATTGATTATTGGAAATAGCCTTGGAATAGGAATTGCACTGCTACAAAAACATTTTGGAATCATTAAACTCAATGAAAGTG
>JBMLPO010000056.1:0-4987 GCA_049242065.1 Bacteroidia bacterium | reverse complement strand
TTGATGTCCCACAAGTGAACACCCAACCAATTAAACCACTACCAACAAAAACCAATAGTGGCAAAATCCATAAATTAGCAGATGATGTATGTTCTTCATTACTTCTGCTCATGACAACAACAGCAAGCATAGAAACAACAATACCAATAATGGCAATTGTACCTGGCATTTCATGGTGAATAAAAACCGAGACCAAAACCGGAATCACCACAGATAATTTTGCAGCAACCATACTAACAGAAACGCCCATTTTCTGAGCTGTCAGCCCAATACAGAATAAAATACTGATGAATAAAAAACCAAGTATCAATGTATAAATATACCAATCTGTGTTCCAAACCTGAATTTGAAATACCGTTTTTTCAGAAAGCAAATTACCAATGATTCCGCAACTGAGATAATTCATCACAATTGCTTGAAAAGTTTGAACCTTTTTGATTTCAAAAATCTTAAAAAAGCTAACTGTTAATGTTGAAAATAAAATACTAAGCAGTAAAAAAACGACCATTGATATATCTTTTAAAAATACTATTATCCAATTCACTTGATTCTTTTAATACACCGTGAATAGCAGGTGCGCGAACTCCTTCGGCTATATGAGCTGGTGTGTAAAACACTTGGGCTTCGTCCCAATTTCCTGATTCAATTACATGGGTTAAAATTTGTAATCCACCTTCAATAATGAGACTTTGTTTACCAGCCTCAAACATCTTTCTTTTCACAAACTCCATCCAATCCTCAGTCTCTTCATATTTCAACCAAGTTGTATTTGAATTGTACTTTTCTTGTTTTTGGTTAATGATCCAAGTCTCTTGAGTACCATCAAAAATCTTTAAATCTGAAGGCAATTTTAAATTTCTGTCAACCACAATTCGTAATGGATTTCTACCCACCCATGCTCTTGCATTTAATGCAGGATTATCTAAAAAGGCAGTATGACTTCCTACCAAAATAGCATCTTCCTCAGTTCTCCATTTATGCACTTGTTTCTGAACAATAAAACCTGTTATATGTCGAGCCTGTTCAAACTCTTGCTTGCTCATTTTATTGGCATCTGGGGCAATATATCCACTTAAAGTTTGAGCCCATTTTAAAATGATATAGGGTTCCTTTTGGGTGATGTATTTAATAAATCTGCGGTTCAACCATTTACATTCTTCTTCCAAAATACCTGAAATAACTTCTATTCCGGCATCTTGTAATAAGTGAATTCCTTTTCCAGCAACCAATTCATTTGGGTCGCTCATTCCAATAACTACTTTTTTGATTCCTGATTCAATAATCAAATTGGCACATGGAGGAGTTTTTCCAAAATGAGAACAAGGTTCAAGATTAACGTATAAGGTACTATTTGCTAAAACAGATGGGTCTTTTACAGATTGGATACAATTCACTTCTGCGTGTGCTTCGCCATATTTTTGATGAAAGCCCTCTGCAATAATTACACCATCAACAACTAAAACCGCGCCTACCAAGGGATTTGGCGCCACCTTACCTCTACCCGCTTCTGCAAGTTCAAGGCATCTGCTCATGTATAAAGAATGGTTCATCAATGCCACGAAAGTAGTATTTTGCGGGACTTATTTCTAAGCCCTTCACAAACCATGTTAGTTTCAGAATTTCTTCCATTTGCAAAAAAACTGCTTCAGCACATTTATGAACCCAGCGAAGCACATGAAATTGTTTGTATTTTGATTGAAGAAATATTACTTATTAAAAAACAACACCTTGGCATTTTAGATAAAGAAATAGATGCCGCTGAGGAAATGAAATTGAGCTATTGTGTTGAAGAACTACAAAAAGGAAAACCGCTCCAATATGTTTTAGGTTATGCTTGGTTTAGAAAAATAGTAGTCGATGTAAATGAGTCGGTTTTAATTCCGCGCCCAGAAACGGAGGAACTCATTGATTGGCTATTAAATGAAAACAAAGACAAGTCAAAACTGAAAGTCTTAGACATTGGAACAGGCTCGGGATGTATTGCCATCTCTATTGCCAAAGAAAAAAAAGATTGGGAAATGCATGCCATCGATGTATCAGAAGATGCGCTTACATTGGCCCAACACAATGCAAAAAAGAATGTTTGTCAGGTTCATTTTAAACAATTGGATATCCTTTCACCAGAAGCTGAGCAATTTTTGAAGGAACAGCAATTTGATATCATCATAAGCAATCCGCCATACATTCCAGAAATTGAAAAACAAGAAATGCATATCAATGTAAAAGATTTTGAACCATCAATTGCATTGTTTGTACCCAATAACAATCCGCTTCTTTTTTATCAAAGAATCATTGAAATCTATAATGGCATCATTTATTTTGAAATTGCAGCTTCTCAATCTACTTCGCTATTGGCTTTAGCTGAAAAATTAAATAGAGAAATTTACATTCAAAACGACATGAGCGGAAACCCAAGAATGGCAAAGGTTTCAGCGATTTAATAAGACAGAATACCCCAAAGTAAAGTCTTCATAAATAACCACTTAAGTAAAAGACTTTTGGATTGAGTAAAAAAATCAAGAATTTCACCCTTTTATATAATACCTAAAACCCATGAGGAAAACCATTTTCATGATTAGTTTAGTTTTTGCAGTACTATTTGCAAACGCGCAAACTAAATTCGAAACACAAACTTTTAAATCGCCCGATGGTAAATACCAGTATACCATGGTAAGCAACGATCCTTTAAAAGTTAGAACCTATGTTTTAAAAAACGGTCTCACAGTAATGATGAGCGTAAACAAAAAGCAACCAAGGGTTCAAACCATGATTGCAACTAAAGCCGGTAGCAAAAACGATCCTGCAGACAATACTGGATTAGCACATTATTTAGAGCACATGTTGTTTAAAGGAACCGACACCTATGGAACTTTAAATTGGGCTAAGGAAAAAGAGCAATTAGATAAAATTGATGCCTTGTATGAGTTGTATAATAAAACAACAGATGAGGCCAAAAGAAAAAGTATCTATCATCAAATCGACAGTGTTTCTGGCGTTGCTTCAAGCTTTGCTATTGCCAACGAATACGATAAGATGATGCAAGTAATAGGTGCCCAAGGAACCAATGCTTTTACTTCTTTAGAACAAACTGTTTATGTGAATGATATTCCAGAAAACAATATGGAAAAATGGATTGGCATAGAAGCAGAAAGATTCCGCAACCCTATTCTACGTTTATTTCATACTGAATTAGAAGCTGTTTACGAAGAGAAGAATATTTCATTAGACAATGATGGTCGCAAAGTTTTTGAAGCCATGTTAAAAGGCCTATTCAAAAATCATTCTTATGGAACACAAACAACTATCGGTACTGTTGAACATCTAAAAAATCCTTCATTGGTTAAAATTAGAAATTACTACAATACCTATTATGTACCCAACAATATGGCGATCATCTTGTCGGGTGATATAGACCCTGATAAAATGATTGCTGTGATTGATGAGAAGTTCTCTTATATGCAAACCAAACCAGTTCCTGCATTTAGCTTTAAACCTGAAGTGCCAAGAACCAGTCCTGAAGAAATCAATGTATTTGGACCCGATGCTGAAAACTTAATGATTGCCTATAGATTTCCTGGTGGAGGAACCAAAGAGTCGTTGATGTTACAAATGGCAGATATGTTATTATCGAACTCAAAAGCTGGTTTAATTGATTTGAACTTAGTAAAAAAACAAGCCGTATTAAGTGCAGGTTCTTCTACTTGGGCAAATAAAGATTACAGCATCATGTTCATCAGCGGAAAGCCTAAAAAAGACCAAAGCTTAGAAGATGTAAAATCATTGATTCTTCAACAAATTGACAAATTAAAAAATGGTGAATTTGATGATGCAACTTTAAAAGCCATCATTGCCAATTTAAAGATTTATAAAATCAGAGAAAGAGAAAGCAATGAGGGCAGAGCTTCTGTTATGTTGGATGCATTCTGTATGGATAGAAGCTGGAAAAGTGTATCTGAAGAATTAGATTTAATGAGTCAGATTACCAAAGCAGAATTGGTTGATTTTGCTAAGAAGTGGTTTACTAATGATTATGTAGTTGTTTACAAAAGAGCTGGTGAAGATAAATCTATTTTAAAAATTCAAAAGCCTGAAATTACCCCAGTTGAAGTAAACAGAAATGATGTTTCTCCTTTTGTGAAAAAAGTTACAGACAGTCCTTCTCCTTCTATTAAGCCTAGATTTATTGATTTCGACAAAGACATGACTCGTATGGGAAATGTTTACTATGTTAGAAATACAGAATCAGGATTGTTCCAATTGTATTATGTGTTGGAAATGGGAAAATTCAATGACTTGAAATTACCTGTAGCTGTAAACATGTTACAATACTTAGGAACTGATAAGTATTCTGCAGAGGAAATTAGTAAGGAGTTCTTTAAGCTGGCTTGTGATTTTAGTGTGAATGTATCGAATGAACAAGTATATGTTTCACTAAGTGGTTTAGATGAAAACTTTGTTCCTGCAGTTAAATTGTTTGAACATTTATTGGCCAATGCAAAACCAGACCAAGCAGCATTGAATACCATGATTGAAAGAACATTGAAATCAAGAGAAGATGCTAAAAAGAACAAAGGTTTAATCTTTAGAGTAGCACTTCAAAACTATGCAATGTATGGTGCTAAGAATCCTTTCAAACACGAATTAAGTACCGCTGAACTAAAAGCATTAAAAGCAGAAGATTTAGTTAAATACATTCATAACATTACTTCTTATACCCATAAAATCTGGTATTTTGGACCACAAGAATTAAAAGGATTAAATAGCATTCTTGCCAAAGAACACAAAACCCCTAAAGTGGCATTGGTCATTCCTAAACCTGTTGAATTCACCAGACAAGATACCAAAGAAAACAAAGTATTGTTTGTGAATTATGATATGGTACAAGCTGAAATCATGTGGTTAAGTAAAACCAAAGTAGGTTATGATCCTACCATGACACCAATGATTACCATGTTCAATGAGTATTTTGGAGGTGGCATGTCATCAG
>JBMLPO010000055.1:0-1006 GCA_049242065.1 Bacteroidia bacterium | reverse complement strand
GTTCTTAAATTGAACATCTCCTCCCTCTGTTAAATTAATTTTACCTGCACTTAACTGTTCAAGGTGAGCCAAAACTTCTTCATCATTTAACATCTCTAAATTCCAAGCCTTACTGCTCATCTTCATAAATGAACCAATGGCATTGATATAGGCTGTTCTAAATGGACCTTCTTCTAATTCTGCAACCTCTTTAATCATGGCTGCAATATTTTTGCCGTAGAATCTGAATTTAATTTTTGATTGCGGGTAGGGAAGAGCATCTGGCTTACTCATCAGAGATTCCTTTGATGGAACTGGATAGGGTGAATCAACATCAAGTTTAAAATCAGACATCACAAAAAGGTGATCCCATAATTTATGTTTATAATCAACCACATCTCTTAAATGAGGATTCAATTGACCCATTAGGCGAATGATCTCATTAGCTATTTTTTGCCTCTTCTCTCTATCGGGCTCATGAACTGCAACTTCAATCATTTTTTGAATACTTCTTCCGTATTCTGAGATGAGTAAATTTCCTCTTTCTGTATTGTATTCTAAGCTAAAGTTTTTCATGAATCGGATGCAATGTAGGTATTTTTATATGAGGTGCAAAATTACAGACTCATCATTTCTTTTGCCGCAGTTAGAACAGCCTGTCCTGGATTTTCACCACTTAACATTCTGGCAATTTCTTGTATTCTCTCTTCCTCATTCAAAGTTCGAATTTGGGTGAGGGTTTGGTCTTCTAGATGATGTTTATATACATAGAAGTGATTGTCTGCTTTGCTAGCAATTTGAGGTAGGTGCGTAATGGCAATAACTTGGTGTTTACTTGCATGCGCTTTCATAACTTTAGCCACTCTGAGTGCAGCTTCTCCTGAAATACCTGTATCAATTTCATCAAATACTATTGAAGGCAATTCTACTTTATCAGAAATTAAAGATTTTAGACAAAGCATCAAACGACTCAATTCTCCACCGCTAGCTACTTCATTTAATGGTTTAATAGGAAAACCTTTATTGG
>JBMLPO010000054.1:0-5072 GCA_049242065.1 Bacteroidia bacterium | reverse complement strand
AAGGATTTCCTCCATTAAAAATCAATGGAAAAAAAATAGAAGGAGGCTTGAGAATTGAAGTAGATGGTACAGAAAGTAGTCAGTATTTAAGTGCCATTTTGCTCATTTCACCATTTTTTCAAAAATCAAGTTCATTCAATTGGAATCCCCATATAGGTTCAGCTTCATACAATTTGATGACACTTGCTACTATGCAAGATTTGGGCTTTGAATACCAAATAAATCAAATGGAAATTGAAGTCGAACCCATTCAAAAATTAAAATCAGAAAGCATTCATTATACCATAGAAGCCGATTGGAGTTCTGCTGCGTTTTTTTATGAAGCTTTGGCACTTAGAAAAAAGGGTAAGATTTTACTTAAAAAGCTGAAGTTTCCGAGTATTCAGGGGGATTCAGTTTTAAAAGATTGGATGCTTCAATTCGGTGTGGTTTCAAATCAAAAAGATGAAGGACTTGAAATCTGCTATCAACCTGAGAGGGTTGAATCGAATCTACACTTTGATTGTAGTCAGTATCCAGATTTGGTGCCAGCTTTAGTCGCTTTGGCTTCACAATTCAATTTCCCTATAAAATTTAGTGGTTTATCGAAATTAAATTTTAAAGAGAGTAAGCGATTAGATGAATTAATTCGATTGCTGCAACAGTTAAATATTACTCATCAAGCAGATACTGAGCATATTCATTTGTTAGCAAAAGGAGAATCAACTAATCTAGGAATACTAGATACCGCTAAAGACCACAGATTGGTTATGGCATATGCCATGTTAGCTTTTCAATTCAAAAAGGTATCTTTGAACGAGACACATTGGGTTGATAAGTCATTTCCAAATTTCTGGAATGAATTAACTCAGCTTGGCCTAACAATTCAGGAATAAAAAATGGCAGGAAGCATATTCGGTGAAATATTTAAAATCAGTAGCTTTGGTGAAAGCCATGGTCCCGCAATTGGCGTGGTGATTGATGGATGTCCTGCCGGAGTAGAGTTTGATGAGTCGCTAATTAAAACTGATTTGGACAGAAGAAAACCTGGTCAATCAGACATCAGTACATCTCGCAAGGAATCTGAAGAATTTGAGGTTTTAAGTGGAGTTTTTGAAGGTAAAACTTTAGGTACTCCAATTGCAATAATTGTTAGAAATCAGGATCAAAGATCTGGAGATTACGAGCATTTGAAAGATATATATCGACCTTCACATGCGGATTATACCTACCAAGTAAAGTACGAACACAGGGATTATAGAGGTGGAGGAAGACAATCGGCACGAGAAACTGTGGCAAGGGTATTGGCTGGGGCGGTTGCCAAAATGGTTTTAAAGAATTTTGGGATACACATTCAAGCAGCAGTAAGTGGAGTAGGAGCCATTGTTCATTCCAATTATAAAGATTTGGATTTCGTTTATTCAGAAAAAAATAAAATAAGATGTGCCTTTTCGCATTTGTATGATTTGATGTTGGAAGAAATTGAAAAAGCTAGAAAAAATGGTGATTCGGTTGGTGGCATTATTAGTTGTATTTGTTCTGGCGTTCCTGTTGGATTAGGGGAGCCTGTTTTTGATAAACTACAGGCTGAATTAGCAAAGGCAATGATGAGCATTAACGCGGTTAAAGGATTTGAAATTGGTTCAGGTTTTGAGGGATGCAGAGAAAATGGTTCAACTCAGAATGATGAATTTGTGTCAAATTCCGGACAAATTTCAACACAAAGCAATCACAGTGGGGGCATTCAAGGAGGCCTTTCTAATGGTCAGAATATTGAATTTAGGGTGGCATTTAAGCCGGTTGCTAGCATTTCTAAAAAACAAAAAACAATCAATATGAATGCAGAACCTGTTGATTTAGAGGTTCAAGGTCGGCATGATCCATGTGTAGTGCCTAGGGCAGTACCCATTGTTGAAGCCATGGCAGCAATTTGTTTGGCTGATTTTATTTTAAGAAGGGCCTCAAATCGCATACAACCCTTGATGCGAATTTTTTGATATATATAATATAACTATATTTCACCCAATGAAGAAATTACTATTTGGTTCAATTTTGAGTCTTTTTATTGTTCAAGCCAATGCACAACAAAAGGCTCCCTGTATTACAGATGAACATTATTCAGAATTGGTTTCTAAAAATCCTGAATTAAAAACATTTGAGGATTTAAGCAATTTTCAGATCAGACAAGCCCAACAGAACCTTAGAAAATCAGGAACTGTGAGGTATATCCCTGTTGTATTTCATATTATTCATAAATGGGGATTTGAAAATATATCTCAACAACAAGTACAAGATGCCATTCGTGTTTTAAATGAAGATTTTAGAAAGAAGTCGGGAACAAATGGTGGCTCAAGTACCGATCCTTTGGCCGTAGATATGGAATATGAGTTTAGATTGGCTCAATTAGACCCCAATGGAAATCCAACTTCAGGAGTCAATAGATTGTATAGTCCATTAACAGATAACGCACGTGATAATGCCAAATCACTTTCAATATGGGATGCAAGAAAGTATTTAAATGTTTGGATAGTTAATACCATTCAAAATACAACAGGTGATCCTAATTCTATTGTCTTAGGTTATGCTCAGTTTCCATTTATGTTGAATACCAATGGCAATACTGATGGAGTTGTAATTAGAGCAGACCAAGCAGGTGCCATTGAAATTGCAAAAGCAGATCAGGCTGGCAGAACACTTACACATGAATTAGGACATTGGTTGGGATTGTATCATCCATTTCAAGGAGGTTGCACTGGAAATACAAGTTCAAATTGTGCAACACAAGGAGACCAAGTTTGCGATACTCCACCAGTTTCAACATCTACCTCTGGATGCCCAACATCAAGAAACTCATGTACCAATGATGTACCAGAACTGCCAGATTTGGTAAAGAACTATATGGATTATGCTGATGGAACTTGTATGAATATGTATACTGCAGGACAAAAAACCAGAGTAGATGCATCTATGAATTCATTCAGGGCTTTGGTTTATAGCAGTTCAAATTTGGCTGCAGCAGGTTTAAACACTGATGGTACTTATAAGCCATTAACTGCTTCAACTAGAAAAGCACCTTATACCTTTGGATTCAATTCAAATGAAATCAATGGTTCGGGCTGGTCGACTGAAAATTATACCAGTCCTGGCGATAGTGGTTGGAATGTTACCGCCACAGCAAGTTTTTCTGGCAATGGAGCCATGAGAGCTAGAAATTTATTTAACAATAGGTTAGGTGGAGTAAGAAATGCATTTGTTTCTCCTAGTATTGATATTTCAGGATTGAGTTCTCCAAGTTTGAGTTTTTATATTGCTTATGCCAAAAGAATTTCTGCAAGTAATGATAGACTAAGAATTTATATTTCAAATAATTTCGGTAGAACAGAAGAATTGGTGAAAACCTATAGCACTGCAGAAATAGAAACTGGAACTTTATCGACTACTGAGTTTATTCCAAGTGGAGCATCTCAATGGAAAAAGTTGAATATAGATTTGAGTGCTTACAAATCTTATACAAATTGTAGAATTAGGTTTGAATTAAGTTCATTGAGAGGAAATAATATCTATATAGATGAGTTTTCAATTGCAGAACCAACAGGAATTTCTGATGAATATAAGAACGCAATTGGATTTAGTTTTTATCCGAATCCAAGTAATGGAAAATCCTTTATTGGTTTCAAGAATACCCAAAAACAGGGCATTGAATTGTCAATTTTTGACCTAAGCGGAAAATTAATCTTACACGAAAACAGAATATTTGAGGCAGGAGAACAAAATTTGGAAATCAATACACAAGACTGGACTGAAGGAGTGTATTTATTACAAATGAAAACAGAAGATGGACTCTTAAGTCACAGAATACTAAAAAATTAAAATCAAAGAAAAGGCTATCTCAAAAAGATAGCCTTTTTCGTTTTTAGGGTGAAAAACTGTCTTTTTTAATAGAATTTTAGGAATAAAAAGTGCTTTCTTTTCATAAAGGAAGGATAAGATTCACCGACATAAATTTTGATTTTTCAGAACTTGCTGTTGTTTTGCAGATAGAAGAAAAGTGTTAGAATAGAAAAAAAAGAGAAAGATGGCGAAGAATTTAGTAATAGTGGAGTCACCGGCAAAAGCAAAAACAATTGAAAAGTTTTTGGGATCGGATTATACGGTGAAATCGTGTTTTGGACATATACGAGATTTGGCAAAAGGAGATGAAGCCATTGACGTAAAAAATAACTTCACTCCATCCTATGAAGTAAGTGACGACAAGAAAGCGATAGTAGCAGAGTTAAAGAAGTTATCAAAGGAGGCTGAAACAGTTTGGCTAGCATCCGATGAGGACCGCGAAGGGGAAGCTATTAGTTGGCATTTAAGCGAAGTATTAAAACTAGATGAAGCAAAAACCAGAAGAATTGTATTTCATGAGATTACCAAACCTGCCATTGTAAAAGCAATTGCTAATCCAAGAGGAATAGACAGAAATTTGGTTGATGCACAGCAAGCTAGAAGAGTTTTAGATCGCTTAGTAGGGTTTGAGTTATCGCCGGTTCTTTGGAAAAAAGTAAAAGCTAATTTATCTGCAGGAAGAGTTCAATCGGTTGCAGTTAAATTAATTGTAGATAGAGAAAGAGAAATCAATACATTTAATACCAGTTCTGCATTTAGGGTAATTGCTCGTTTTAATGTGGGTGGTAAACAAATGGATGCCGAATTGGGTAAAAGATTTGACACAGAAGCTGAAGCACAGGCCTTTTTAGAAAAATGTGCTGGAGCTACTTTTAATATACAAAACCTAGAAGTAAAACCAGCTGAAAAGTCACCGGCTCCGCCTTTTACAACCTCAACTCTTCAACAAGAGGCAAGCAGAAAATTAGGGTATGGCGTGAGCACAACCATGAGTATTGCACAGAAATTGTACGAACATGGATTCATTACCTATATGCGTACAGATAGTGTAAACTTATCTGAATTGGCAATTGGTGCAGCTAAGAAACATATAACAGAAACTTTTGGCGAAAAATATAGTCGCCCAATGCGTTATACAACAAAAAACGATAGCGCTCAAGAAGCCCACGAAGCCATTCGTCCAACCTATTTTGAAAATGTAG
>JBMLPO010000053.1:0-4103 GCA_049242065.1 Bacteroidia bacterium | reverse complement strand
TGTAAAAGAATTGATTCAATCCACCATGTTCGGAGACAAGAAACAGAAGATGTTAAATAGTAGTTTTCACTATTTATGTCTTCTGTTTTTTTGTTTTAATTGAATCTTCAACCATTTCTAACCACTTATTCATTCATACTCGACACTTATTGATTAACCCAAAAATAATTTGTTTCTTGGATTCATCTAGTTTATTATTGTATAGAAAAAGTACACAAAATTGTTTTTTCTATATTTTGTCCGGTCTCTGATTGTGACTCACCAAGCGAAGCTGTAGCTATCGATCAATAAAAATTCAGCGTTTAAATCTTAATATTTAATTGAACTCATAAATAGCCAGAGGCCAGAAGCCAAAAGCCAGAAGCATTTATGCTAGACGCTCTCATTACATCCAAAACTCGAATTAAATTATTGCTCAAGTTTTTTTTAAACAGCAATAACCAAGATTATTTGCGCAATCTTGAATCAGATTTGGGTGACAATACCAATGCCATTCGACAAGAACTGATTAAAATGGAAGAGGCAGGTTTACTTAAGAGTTTTTCAAAAGGGAATAGGAAATATTTCCAATCAAATACCCAACATCCACTTTTTTCAGATATCAATAGTATCCTGATGAAAATAACAGGCTTAGATGAATTGGTGAAAAGGGTACTAAATAATGTTGGAGATTTACAAGAGGTTTATTTAACTGGAGATTTAGCAAAGGGTATTAGTTCAGAGATTATTGATTTAATCCTAGTGGGCGATTTGAATCAAGAATATTTTCACGAATTGATTTTAAAAGCAGAAAAATACATCAAAAAGAAAATTCGCTTTTTGGTTTTTAAACCTGAAGAATTCATTGAAAAAAGAAGTTTGGTCCTTTCTCAGCAGGATCTTTTAATTTGGAAAAAATAAGTTTGTTTAAAATGGAGAATACAAAAATTGCAGTCATTGGTTTAGGTTATGTTGGTTTGCCGCTTGCGGCTGCTTTTGCTACCAAACACAATGTTGTTGGTTTTGATATCAACAAAAAAAGAGTTGAAGAATTAAATGCAGGTAATGATTTTACCTTGGAAGTTGATTCAGATACATTGAATTCAGTTTTGGTTCACAAAAACCAAGGGAAATCAACAGGTTTGTTATGTTCAACAAATTTGGATGATATTAAGGATTGTAATTATTATATCGTTACAGTTCCAACTCCAACTGATAAACACAACCGTCCTGATTTAACTCCTCTTTACAAAGCGAGTGAAACAGTTGGTAAAGTGCTTAAAAAAGGAGATGTCGTAGTTTATGAATCAACTGTTTATCCTGGTGTTACAGAAGATGAATGTATTCCTGTTTTGGAAAAAGTTGCCAACTTAAAATTCAATGTTGATTTCTTCGCAGGTTATTCTCCTGAGCGCATCAATCCAGGCGACAAAGAACATACAGTTACCAAAATCCTAAAAGTAACATCGGGTTCTACTCCAGAAATTGCTGAAAAAGTAGACCAATTATACAAATCCGTAATTGTTGCAGGAACTTTTAAAGCCAGTTCAATTAAAGTTGCTGAAGCTGCTAAAGTAATTGAAAATTCACAACGTGATATCAATATTGCTTTTGTAAACGAATTGTCTAAAATCTTCAATAAATTAGGTATCGATACCAGTGATGTTTTAGATGCTGCTGGAACTAAATGGAATTTCTTAAAATTCAGACCAGGTTTAGTTGGTGGTCACTGTATTGGTGTCGACCCTTACTATTTGGCTCAAAAAGCACAGGAAGTTGGTTACCATCCTGAAATCATTTTAGCTGGTCGTCGTTTAAACGACGGAATGGGTGCTTATGTTGCTGAAGAAGTAGTTAAGTTAATGGTGAAAAAGGAAATTGGTGTTAAAAATGCAAAATGTTTAGTACTTGGATTTACTTTCAAAGAAAACTGCCCAGATGTTAGAAATACCCGTGTAATTGATATCATCAAAGAATTAATAACTTACCATATTACTCCTGTTATTTTTGATCCATGGGCTTCTAAAGAAGAAGTGATTCATGAATACGGAGTTGAAGTTGTAAATGAACTTCCAACTGGAATTTATGAAGCAGCAATTTTAGCAGTTGCTCACAAAGAGTTTGCCGGTTTAAATATCAGATCCCTTGTAGGAAATGGTGTAGTTTATGATGTAAAAGGAATTCTTCCTAAAGATCAGGTTGACGCAAGATTATAAGCCATTCACTTCAAACAGAAAATTATCTCATAAAATGTATAATCCCAAACTATATAATAAAATTTATCATACCCGTGATATTGGAAATTCTAAATTTCTTGTAACAGGTGGTGCCGGATTTATTGGTTCTAATATTGTTGAATATTTGCTTAAAAATGGTGCTGGTCATGTTAGGGTTTTAGATAACCTGAGCAATGGTTATTTCGAAAATATTGAACCATTCATGGACTTCCCTAATTTTGAATTTATTAAAGGCGATATACGTGACGTTGAAACTTGTATCAAAGCTGTAGATGGAATGGATTATGTTACCCACCAAGCGGCTTTGGGTTCAGTTCCTCGCTCAATTGCAGATCCTATTACCAGCACTATGGTTAATATCGCTGGTTTTGTAAACATGATGAATGCTGCTAAGGACAATCCTGGTGTTAAACGTTTTGTTTATGCTGCCTCTTCAAGTACTTATGGCGATAGTAAAGAATTGCCGAAACAAGAAGGTAGAGAAGGTAAACCACTTTCACCATACGCAATTACAAAAGCCGTTAATGAAATGTATGGCGATGTGTTCAGCAAAATCTATGGTTTTCATAGTATTGGATTAAGATATTTTAATGTGTTTGGACCAAAACAAAATCCAAATAACCCTTATGCTGCAGTAATTCCACTTTTTTGCAAAGCATTTTTAGATAATAAACAAGCAACAATTTTTGGAGATGGTATCACTAGCCGCGATTTCACATTTGTTGAAAATGCAGTTCAAGCAAATATCAGAGCTATGTTACATGAAGATTTGAATAACCATGAAGTATTTAATGTTGCTTGTGGTGAACAAACTTCATTGAATGACATGATTAAAATGCTTCAAGAAATTACTCAACTTAACCTTGAGCCAATTTATCAGGCAGAAAGAAAAGGTGATGTGAAACATTCACTAGCTAGTATCAACAAAATTCAAAATACACTGAATTATTCTCCTACTTTTTATTTCGGTAAAGGTTTGGAAATAGTTTACGAATGGTACAAAGAACAATATGGTAAACAAGTCGGCTAAAATATTTGTTGCTGGCCATCGCGGTATGGTAGGTTCGGCAATTATGCGAACTCTTAAAGCAAATGGTTATACCAATTGTTTTGGAGTTTCAAGCAAAGAACTTGATTTGAAAAATCAACAAGCTGTTAGCGATTTTTTTAGTGCCGAAAAGCCAGAAATAGTTATTGACTCGGCGGCGAAAGTGGGGGGCATTTTAGCTAACTCAACTTATCCTTATGAGTTCCTTATGGAAAACATGTTGATTCAAAATAACTTAATAACAGCTTCTTTAAATTACGATGTAAATAAATTCGTGTTTTTGGGTAGTTCATGTATTTATCCTAAACATGCACCTCAACCTTTAAAGGAAGAATATTTATTAACTTCAGATCTTGAACCAACAAATAAATGGTATGCTGTTGCTAAAATTTCAGGTGTAATGGCTTGTGAGGCAGTAAAAGTTCAGTACGGTAAAGACTTTACAAGTTTAATGCCTACTAATTTGTATGGTGAGTTCGATAATTTTGATTTAAAGAATTCTCATGTTATCCCAGCTTTAATCAGAAAGTTTCATGAAGCAAAAATCAATAACCTTGATGAAGTAGTCGTTTGGGGCTCAGGTTCTCCTTTCAGAGAGTTTCTTCATGTGAATGATCTTGCTAAAGCAGTTTTATTTTCTGTTGAAAATGTCCTTCCTGAACATCTTTACAATGTAGGATCAGGTTCTGATATTACAATTAAAGAATTGGCTGAATTGGTTCAAAGAACAGTTGGTTTTAATGGTAAAATTACTTGGGATTCATCTAAACCAGATGGCACTCCAAGAAAATTAATGGATGTTTCAAAATTTGAAAGCCTTGGCTGGAAACCTGAAATTT
>JBMLPO010000052.1:0-1611 GCA_049242065.1 Bacteroidia bacterium | reverse complement strand
AAACTATCAATAATTCATTGAAACCGTTTACTACAATCCTAATGCTTTTAACATCGTAGCACCAATGTCAGCCGGAGAGTGTACTACATGGATTCCGCAAGATTCCATAATAGCCATTTTAGCAGCAGCAGTATCGTCTGCACCACCGATGATAGCACCAGCATGACCCATTCTACGACCTTTCGGTGCAGTTTGTCCAGCGATAAAACCTACTACAGGTTTTCTGTTTCCATCAGCTTTAATCCATTCAGCAGCTTCTGCTTCCATACCACCACCAATTTCACCAATCATTACGATACCCTCAGTTTCAGAGTCATTCATTAATAATTCAACGGCTTCTTTAGTAGTTGTTCCGATGATAGGGTCACCACCAATACCAATTGCAGTTGTTTGTCCTAAACCTGCTTTTGTTAATTGATCTACAGCTTCGTAAGTTAAAGTTCCTGATTTTGATACGATACCAATTTTACCTTTAGTGAAAATAAAACCAGGCATGATACCTACTTTACATTCACCTGCTGTCATTACTCCCGGACAGTTTGGCCCAATTAAACGACAATCTTTGTTCTGAATGTATTCCTTAGCATAAATCATGTCTTTGGTTGGAATACCTTCAGTAATACAAATAATTACTTTGATACCTGCTTCAGCAGCTTCCATAATTGCATCAGCAGCAAAAGCAGGTGGTACAAAAATGATTGAAGTATCAGCTCCTGCTTTTTCTACTGCTTCTGCAACAGTATTAAAAACTGGACGGTCGAGATGGGTTGAACCACCTTTTCCTGGTGTTACACCACCAACTACATTAGTACCATATTCGATCATTTGCTGAGCGTGGAATGAACCTTCAGACCCAGTAAAGCCTTGTACGATTATTTTTGAGTTTTTGTTAACAAGTACACTCATTTCAGATAAATATTTGGTTTGTAAAAATCAGTTTTTTTGTGAAATTACTGCATTTAATCTTAACAGTGATTATATTTATACAGTGCCTACGTAAATTTATCGTAAAGGTATAGTTTGCAAGGCAAAGGACAAAAAGGAATTTGGATATTGAGTAAGATACTTATTTTAAATTGTATTTAATTGGTTGATTGTTAGGTGTTTAATAGTGTTTCTATTTCTGGAAATATAGTATAGCTTATTGGCATAAAGTACTTTTTGTTTAGCAATTTCGAGATAATGTTTTGAGCGGATATTTTATTCAAGATTTTAATCCTGTCTTGGTAGAATTTATGTTTAACAAAATAACCATCAAATATCCTTTTGCTATTTGTGAGGATAAAGCCTAATAAGAAGAGAATCTAATGAGAAAAGGAAATAAAAAAAGCAAATCCAGCTAATTAGCTAGATTTGCTTTTTTGAAATACCTATTTATTGTGCAGGTTAAAGTGCTCGCTTTTTACCTTTTGAATCTATTACTTCTATTGATTTCAAATTTGAATTTATCAATACACTTCGTGATGATTGTGATAAAAATGAAGTGCCATAGCCAACTTCTACTCTTCGTGTTTTGCCATTTTTTAAATTTTCCAGCACAACATAATCATTGGTTTTCAAAGGCTTACTTTGAAGAGTATTGTTGCTTAATTGGAATGTTTTTAATACGCC
>JBMLPO010000051.1:0-13661 GCA_049242065.1 Bacteroidia bacterium | reverse complement strand
GTTTGCCGGATTCAACCATGATCATTCATTCTGATTCTTACTCCTGGACTGATATTAAAAATGGCAATGAGCCGGCGTTTGAGCATTTCTTCAAACTCCATTACTCAGAGCTCTGTCGTTTTGCATTCAGTTTTCTCGGAGATAAAGATGAAGCAGAAGAAATGGTACAACAAGTATTTTTTAACCTATGGGCCAAAAGGGAAGCCATTCAATTGAGCTCCTCACTTCGCGCCTATTTATTCAGTGCTGTTAGAAACAAAAGCCTGAATAGAATTGAACATGCTCAAGTGAAACTGATGCATGAAAAAACCTATTTGAGGAATGAAAGCAGCCATGCCGATGAAGCTGCAAAAAAATTACTCCAAAAAGAATTAAACGAACTCATCAAAGAAAGTATTGATGCTTTGCCAGAACAATGCCGTTTGGTTTTTGGTATGAGTCGTTTTGAAAACCTCAAGTATGCAGAAATAGCAGAACAATTGGGTATTTCTATTAAAACTGTAGAAAAACACATGGGACGCGCTTTAAAAGAACTACGTGAGCGGCTAAAAGACTATCACATGGAACTCATTCTACTTTTCTTATTAAGCAATTCATTATGACACAAGAAGAGAAGGACATACTCATTGCAAAAATAATTTGTGGAGAAGCTTCCGCTGAAGAATTAGAATGCTCCAATCAATTGCTCCTATCCGACCCCTCTTATAAACTGATATGGGAGAAAAGTCACCGTGCTTTGAGCACAATCCAAGAGCAACCAACGTTTGACACCCATGCAGCTTGGTTAAAAATGAAGAATCAAATTCATCAAAAATCTGCAAAAAGAATTCAACTCCCATCCCTAGTAAGAAGTTTAGCTGCAGCCTTACTTGTCATAGGAATTGGAACCCTCCTTTACTTCCAAATGCAGCAGAAAAAAAAGGGAATTGCCATTCAAACGACTATTGAAACTAAAAAGGAGCAATTGCCAGATGGTTCAATGGTTGCACTGAACAATCATTCATCTATTCAATATCAATTCAATGCCAACAAAAGAACCATTCATTTAAAGGGTGAAGCATTCTTTGAAGTAAAACATGACGATTCAAAACCATTCATCATCGAGGTAGATGATTTAAAAATTACCGATATCGGAACAGCATTTTTGGTACGTGAAAAAGAAGAGGAAAAAACTATTTATATAGGTGTAGAGGAAGGAATCGTAAGAATAGAAAAAGATGAATTGCAATTAGAACTCCAAGCAGGAGAACAAGCTATTTACCATGTAGAAACTGGTGTATTGGAAAAAGGTAATAAACAAAACAAGATAAGGCCAATCTATGCGAGCAGAATTCTTCATTTCAACAGAACCCCACTGGAGCAAGCCATTCAAGACATCCAAAACATGTATCAGTTGGATATAGAAATTGGAAGTAAGTACATTAAAAATTGTGAAATCACAGCTACGTTTACTGATGAAAATCCGGACATCATTCTACAAGTTATCTGTGAAACACTTCATTTAGATCTGAATAAAACCAACAACCACTATTTCATCAATGGCGTTGGATGTAATCAACCTTAATTAAAATGAAAACAAGAATCATTATTATTTGCATACTTCTGGTATGCTCCGGATATAATTACGCGCAAAAATTAGGCTCATTATTGGATAAAGAAATCAGTTTAAATTTTCAGAATGAAAAAACCATCCGAATCCTAGAAAGAATTGAACAATTGGGAGCCTTCCACTTCTCTTATCCTTCAGACCTAATTCATCCAAATAAAGAATTAAGTATTCAGGTAAAGAACAAAACGATTAGAGAATGCCTGTATATACTATTCAAAAAAGAAATCAGCTTCAAACAAAAAGGGAAGTATATCATCTTACAAAAAGCCAAAGAGCCCAAAGCCGATAGAATCATTATTAAGGGTTATGTAAGCGATCAACAAAGTGGGAAAAAAATAGCAAGAGCCTCTGTTTATGATAAGCAAACTTTGGCATCAACTACTAGTAATGATTTTGGTTATTATGAAATTGAAATCCCTGGAAATAAAACACCTGAAATTACAATAAACAAAGAGGCTTACCAAGATACCAGTGTCCAACTCAATCAAGTAGAAGACCTACAAAACATAGGAATCAAACCTATGGATACAACCAGATACAAAAGAGATTCAGCTGAGTTAGTTCAAGCATTAAAGGATGTAAAAAAACTAGGTCAGGAAATTTGGCATGAAACAAAATCTCTTGTGCATTCATTGAATATTCGAGATACATTTTTCAGAAGTAGTCAGGTAAGTTTCCTCCCCTATTTAGGAACCAATGGTGCATTATCAGCACATGTAATCAACAACTATTCATTCAATATCATTGGAGGTATTTCAAAGGGAGTAAGGGTGCTAGAATTAGGTCTGATCTTGAATCTAGTGAATGGAAATGTAGAAGGCATTCAAGTAGCTGGTATAGGCAATCTAGTAAATGGCCAAATGAATGGTATTCAAGTTGCGGGTATTCAGAACCTAAACAGAAGACAAGTTAAAGGACTACAATTCTCAGGTGCCATCAATGTGAACCTTGATACCCTGAAAGGAGCTCAATTTTCGGGTATCATGAATATCAATCCTACAGTCATTATTGGACCACAATTTGCAGGATTAGGAAACATCAATCAACAACATTTACAAGGACCCGCCTTTGCTGGGCTATTTAATATTAGCCAATATGATGAAAGCAAATTAAGAATGGCGGGATTGTTTAACCTATGCAATCATGGTACAAAATCGGCTGAGTTTGCTGGGCTATTTAATTATAGTAGTTATTCAATTACTCATGTAAAATATGCTGGGCTATTTAATGCAAATAGAGACAGTAGTTCTAGTATATGCTTTGCTGGTGTATTTAATTATACACCACGCTATACTGGAAATTTTAAAGCTGCTGGCTTCATGAATATTGGAGACAATGTAAATGCTACAACAGAACTAGCTGGTTTTATGAACCTCAATCGAGGCATTAACAAAGGCGTTCAAATAGCGGGCTTCATGAATATATGCAAAGAGAATGACGGTATTCAATTGGCCCCATTTAATTTTTCAAAAGATGCGGTAGGACTTCCAATAGGCGTATTAAGTTTTGTTCAACATGGAATGCATCAATTGGAATATTCAAGAAATGAAAATCAATTCAATGAATTTAGATTCAGAACTGGGGTTAAAAAATTGAACAACGAAATCATTATTGGTTTCCAAAATTGGAATACTGATGCTCAAAAATGGTACCTAGGTTATGGTATCAATACAGGCATTCGTTTAAATAATAAATTCAGTTTAGATTTGGGATTATCATGTGTTCAAATCAATGATCAAAAATGGAATACACATGTTTCATTATTGAACAAATTTCAAAGTGATATAGAACTCCGACTTGCCAACACACTTGCATTGTTTATGGGACCCACTCTGAATGTATTTGTGCTCAATGACTACTCTTCACAATATGAATCTATGAAAGCAATTGTTCCATCTAAAACATGGATCAATAATGAAAATAATAAGGGCATTCACGCGATAGCTTGGTTTGGATGGAGAGCTGGAATTAGATTCTTCTAGAACATTCTTTCACCTATATCACTACTCTCCTATTCAGATTTGTTTAGGTGTTTGATACAGAACACCTATAAATATGACACAATACCATCAGCTTGTTGGAAAAATTTGGAATGAGGTAGTTGATTACTTTTAAAATGCTTGAGATATTGTGGTTGAAATTTTAAATCAAGTTATAAAAGAAACACATCAATCCAAATGGATAAAAAAGTAATTTACCTATTCGGTGCCCTTTTGATTTGTTTATTGGGACTGAATATCTATTATCTATTTTTTGGTTCGAATCAGGAACTTCAATCAGCAATAAAAGATTTAAAAAATGCCCGTGAAGAAATTGCTAAATCAAAGCAAAACATGGATAGTATTTTGAACCATTCTGAAATAGTTCTGAAGCGAAATACTGATTTTAGAAATTATATACATGCCGTTGATAGTATAGTAAAACTATCGGAATCAAAAAGTAGAAGTAGGGAAATAAAGCACCTACAAACACTAGGTAAACTGGAGAGAAATATTTATCAGCTAAAGTCTGATTTATCCAAATTGAACGCACATTTACCTGAGCCAGAAAATGGTGAACTATCAACTCAATAAGCAAAAAAAATGAAAGTAAAATATCTGATATTACTTGTATTCATGGCAATGAATTGGGGAGCAAAAGCTCAAAGCGGCAGCAAAAAATTCTTTAGAGATTGTACCCAAATTAAAACCTATTATGCACGCAATGGCGATACTGTTGTATTTGCTTGTGATAGCATCAGATTGTATAACCCGAACTCCTTTTCAAGTTTACAAAAAGCCTATTCACGTTTATACAAAACAAGTAATGAATTAGCTTTAAAAACAGATTCCGCAAGTTTAATTTTTAAAAACTTATACGAAGAAAAATCAAGACAATACGAGCTCTTACAACAATCTTATGCCTTGTTTCGACAAAAAACAGAAAACCATATTTTGGCCACAGATTCCAATGTATTGAGCATCAAAAACAATAGCCTTCAAGCGAAAATGCAATTAGAAAAAGCAGATAGCTTGATATCAAATGGCATTCAAAAAATGGAGAAATTCAATGCCAATTTATGGAAAACTAAAATGAAGTATGCAGGAGTTGGATTTTTCGGAGGACTACTAACAGGTGTATTTTTATCGATGTTATTTTAATAATAACTTTTTATTTCTGGAGTTTCCATTCTTCAAACCTCAACAACATATCCGATTTTAATTCCTCGGTAAGCCTGGAGAATCCAAATAAACTCGCAACCATCACTAAAGCCTCTTCATCTTCAATTTGATATGCCTCTTTGACAACCTTAGCAAATGCAAGATACAATTCTTCATTTGCAATGAACTCTAGTTTTCTTGAGTTCTGTGGTAGTAAAGACCTATCTCTTATTTGATATGCTCTTTCATTGGCTGCATACAAGAAATTGTTTCGTCTTATAAATATTCCTTTTTGGCTGCCATATGTAGCTGCATCCTCTATATGGGCTCTAATTCTGCTTCCGAGTCTGCTAATCCCTAATGCATCAATTAATCTTCTACCTACTTCTTCTAAATGAACAGGCGCTTCTATCTGTACAATTTGAAGCATCCAATCAGCAAGCACTGGCAGTGATAGTTGATGTAATTCCTTACCATTGGTTTGGATATTTAAAGCAGCCATTTGATAATGTTGAACACTTTGTTTATCCTGTTTGATGTCTTCCCTTAAGATGGGAGGGTTTTTTGATTTGCTTTCTTCAAAAGCTGGTATAGGTAAATTCCTATCGAGTAAAGCTTTTTCTATTGCCTCTGCTGTTCTTTTGACTTCTCTATCGGGATTGGCAAACCAATCTGTGCTCCAAATGCGGTGAATAGTCCAACCCATGCCTTCTAGCACCTGCTGACGCAAACGATCTCTATCACGTGCAGAACGAGCCGAATGATACATTCTTCCATCACATTCTATACCTAAAATAAAATTACCATTTTCATCCTTCGCCGCTAGATCAATAAAAAAACCATTAGCACCTACTTGGTGAACAATATCATATCCCAATTCTCTCAATCTTTCTGCAACATGAATTTCAAAATAAGAATCAGCAGGTCTTTCAGTTTCCTTACTCATATTCAGGTTACCTGTTTCAGCAAAGTACAGAAAATTCTTCAGCGCCTTCACCCCTAAGGAATTGGTTTTATCAGTATTCAAATCGGCAGCTTTGATATTGGTGAAAACTTCACAGCATTGCCTTGCACGGGTAATTAAAACATTCAAACGTCTTTCACCTCCCAATCCATTCAAAGGCCCAAAATTCATGGCCAGATAGCCTTCTTTTGTTTTGCCATAACCAATAGATATAAATATCACATCTCTTTCATCCCCCTGCACATTTTCAAGATTTTTGATAAACAAAGGTTCATCCACATGCGCCTGCACATAAGCTTCAATCTCTGGATATTCCTTTCTTGCTTGTTCAAATAAATTCTCCAACACTTCTTTTTGGGCATTACTAAATGATACGATACCTAGACTCAGTTTAGGATAATTTCTGATATGATTCAATACCGCATCCATCACCAAAACAGCCTCAGGTTTATTGCTTCTACTTTGTCCCCTATCGTAAAAAGTTTCTGGATGGTATCTCAATTTAAGTCCTAATTTCTCATGGTTCGATGCACTTGGAAACACAATTAATCTGTTATCATAAAACTCAAAATTCGAGACCTTGATTAATGATTCATGCTTACTTCTATAGTGCCATCTTAACATGCCCCCACCAATTCCTTTAGCATTTGCCAAACCCAAAATGCTCTCTATATCTTGTGTGAGATTATCTACCTCTTCGTCTATATCATCTGAAATGGTTTCAAAGAAATTGGTTGGAGGTAATTGCTTGGAATCACCTACTACCACCAATTGTTTACCTCTTAAAATTGCACCCAATGCTTCAACCGGTTTTACTTGTGAAGCTTCGTCAAAAATTACCAAATCAAAATTCAAGACACCCGGCGGAATATAGGTTGCGATAGACATAGGACTCATCATAAAAACAGGTTTGATATCCTGAATGGCCAATCCTGCTTGTTCTATGAGTTTTCTTAAAGGTAAATGTCTAATTTTTTTATTCATCTCAGTCCTCAAAACCATCATTTGCCCACCTGCCATCACATTGGGCAAGGAGTTGAAATGTGTAAGTGAAGCCTTTGCTCTATTCAATTGAAAATTCAATTGGTCTTCTTCTCTGAATTTTTGGATTAATTCTTCATGGCGATTTCTATCAAAACGTTTGAGAACAGGATGTGTATTGAGCGCTTTCTCATACAATGTTTCAAGCCAAGTATTTTTAAATGCCATTCTTAAATACGAAGCAGCTTGCTCCCATTCTAAACACAAGGGGATGATAAAATCTAAGTTTCGTTCATGGATTAATTCCAAACTAATATTCCAAGAACAAACAAGACTTAAATCGCCAATTTGAGGAATCAGTTTTTGAAACCATGATTGGATATCAACAGATTTCATTTCGACCAAAGGACCCTTTATTGCCTCATCAAATTCAAGGGTCGTTTTCCATTTATTCCAAGCATCATGAAACAATTCTGCTTGTTTGTTCAATTCCATTTTAAACGCTAATGCTTTTGATTTATCTGTTTGCATCAGTTTGAAAAAGGAAGATGGAAAATTCATTTGAGCAAAAGAAAACATGAACTCATTGATTTGTTCCAATTCTTTGAAACTACGATTCGATTCATTCCATTTTGATTGAAACAAAGTGGCTGCAAGTTCTGCATTCTTTGAGATGATACTTGCATCATATTGAGCCTGTATAATAGAATCAATAATAGCTGGAATTTCAGAATCCTTTGGCTTTTGAATTTTTGTTGAGTAAGATAAAAATAGCTTCTTCGCTTTTCTAAAATCACCAATTAAAAAACGATACCACTTCTGATGATGTGCTTCAAAAATAGATTTAACTTCGGTCCAGTCTTGTTTGAATACATCATGTTTCAAGTTTTGTAAAACAGATGAATTAAAACTTTCAATGGCTAAACCAGCCTTTATTAATTCATTCAGATGGGCTCTTTCATTGATCCATTTTGTATTACGAATATCAACATCATGAAGAACAGGAGCACTGATGATGAAATCTAAAAAACTCAATTGATGGATTTGTTCCTTCCATAGCTCAGGAACTTCTAATTGATAGTGCGTAAAAACTTCTAGTTGTTGATGGTTATAAGCCGTAAAAGCCTTCAATAATTCTTGACTGCGCTCCTGAATGAGATTGATTTGTTTAGGCAAAACCGACTTGAACTTAGAGCCATAAAAAACCAAATTTTTAGGAGAGCCTATTTCCTTTAATTTTCTTTCAATACCATCTAATAAATCTGAAGCATTCTTAAATTGCTCTGCATTGAAATCTGAAATGATATGATGAGGTAACTCAGGTAATTTTATTTGTTTACAAGATTCTTTAATAGACAATAAAATTCCTATGACTTGATGAAAAGTTAACCTGCTATTTTCTATCTCCGAATTCACTGCATCACTATAAAGATTCAGTTCATCTTTTCTACTTTGTAACAAAGACAATTCAGCTTCTAATTGAGAGGTTTGAGGTTTTCCCAAGTCCAAAACTCGTTTCAATTCTGCCAACAAATCTTTCTTATTGGCTTTATGGCTATGCAATTCAAGGCAGGCTTCACCAAGACCACACATATCCATTCTTCGTTTTACTACCTCCAATGCTGCCATTTTCTCAGCAACAAAAAGCACCTTCTTACCCTGGCCAATTGCATTGCCTATGATATTGGTAATGGTTTGAGATTTACCCGTTCCAGGTGGGCCTTGAATAACTAAATGTTTTCCTTCATGCACCTCCAACAAATTTAAAATCTGACTGCTATCAGCATCTACAACTTGAAAAAGCTCATGAACCTGCGGATGTTGGTCAATGAATGTAGAATCGGATGGAAATGGTGGATGATTGAAACCATCTCCAAACAAGCCCTTTAAAATCTCATGATCAAAAGGTTTCTTATCATCAGGCCAGACAGTTGAATCGAGGTCATTATATATCAAGTATTTTCCAAAAGAGAAAAAACCTAATTCTGTTTTATAGGCTTCTAAGCGCCATCTTTCTTTGTGCTTGATTAATTGATTAACTTGATTAAAATAATCTACCAATGGCAAATCAATGTCTTCATCAAAGTCTGGCAATTCAATTCCAAACTCTGCTTTTAATTTTGCTTTTAATGATACATTGACTCCAAAATCAGCCTCAGAATAAACGATATTAAATTGGTCTTTAACTTCTTTTCTTTGGATGACAACCGGAATTAAAATCAATGGGGCTTGTCTGAACTCACTACTTGAATCATCTTCAAGCCAATGTAACATACCAAAACTTACAAAGAGTATATTAACTCCTTGCTCTTGAATAATTGATTGGGCCGTGCTAAATGTTGACAACAAACGTTTTTGCAAACTTGCCTCTGGCTCCAATGTTTCAAACTTACTAAATACAGGCTTGGTGTTTGGATTTTCTTTTGTAAGATCAGTATTGGTAACTTGCGTACTTCTAGATTTAAACCCAATTGATTTCTTATCTTGAACCAAAGCTTGAAATGCTAAATCAGGCTGATTACAAATCAAACTCAATCCCTTGGTTTTGGGTAAACGATAATTGAGTAAAGGATTTCGCATACTAAAATCCAATAACTCTTTTCTAGATGTATCAAGTAAATTTTGAATGGTATGACTCATGAGTTTATGATATGCAATTACGTTTTTAAAATCGAAATAATGTGTTGAGTTTCTATTTATTCAAAAAATTTAAATCTTCTGTCAAATGTGTTCTAAAATGCGCCAATAATAAGCCAAAATACCACATTATCAGCACTTAATGAAAAGAGGAGTTTCCACAGCAAACTGGGCAAAAACTAAGAAAATTTAAAGGTATTAATGGTTAAATTAGTAGCGTCTAATAAACTGCAATTCAAGTCGATAAATACATATCATGAAAAAAAATATACTCAGTTTTTTGATTCCAATTCTATTCGCGATAAGTTTTGAAGTCAAAGCCATTACACCTTTAGATTTGGGGGCCGATACAGTATTGGTTTGTAACAGTTCGTTTGTGAACATTGTTGCACCTATGACCTACAGCCATTACTTGTGGAATACGGGTGACACATTATTCTTCACAAGAGTCACCTCAAAAGGATGGATTAAATGTACAGTTTCAGATATAAGCGGATCAAGTAGTGACTCGGTTTATGTTCAGTTTGGAACTGCTATTATTCAGCAGAATGATACCACCATTTGTACTGGAAGTCCGGTTCAACTTCATGCATTTCCGAGATTTGATTGTGGACCTTTTGGAACACCAGCAAGGCACCAAATTAATGGGCAAAGTTTAGGAAGTAATTATACTTATGTTGGATCTTATAATGGTCATCATTATTACAAAATCAATACAGCCAGCACTTGGCTTTCGGCCGCTCAACAAGCCCAAGCAACAGGTGGTTATTTAGTGACAATTAATGACAGCAACGAACTGAATTTTATTAAAAACAATGCTGGTTTAGCAGGCACTAATTTCTGGACAGGCTTATATCGACCTACTGACAACAGCTCTTTTAGGTGGTCGAATTGCGATAATTTTACTTATACCAATTGGTCGGGCTTGGCTAATTCACCAAGCAGTGTAACAGGCAAGAACTATGTATTTATGAGAAGCAGTGCTTGCAGCGACCCTTACAAATGGGAGAATTTATTGAATGACAATTTGAATAATCCTGACCCATGTTTCCAAAATATTTTTGGTTTGGTAGAATTTGATGAAGAAAGTAATATTGGCTATACCTGGAGTACAGGAGATACCATTCCTGATATTACAGTTCAAGCAAATGTTCCTCAAACTATTACCTTGTTTGTACAGCAATTTGGCAGAACTTGCACAGACCAAATCAATATCGACATCTGGAACCTTACTAATTTACTGCCATCAGATACCATTAAAGTTTGTGATGCAGATCAAATTACAATAAGTGTAATCAGCGGATTAAGTTCTTATTCTTGGAGTAACGGTAGCACCACTAATTCAATTCAAGTAAATAGCAATAGCAATCCTGGATGGTATTATGTTCAAGCCACTGCGCCAGGTAATTGCATTGGTAGAGACAGCGTATATGTAAGTATTGCAAATGCTACTATAAAAAATGCAGATACCACACTTTGTTTTGGTTCAAGTATAACTTTAAATGGACCAGTAGCCCCGTATACCTATCAAAACAATTACAATCAAAGTTTTGAAACTTCACCTTTCTCTGGATGGAGTTCTCAAGTATCGTTTAATTATAATTCTTCTACAGTATTAGGACCTTACTATAATGATTCTTTGATCTACTTAGCTACCTCATTACCAACACACGATTCGGTAAGAGTTACATTTGATTTGTATATCCACGACTCTTGGGAAGGTGAATGTTCATTGATTGGAAAAGACAAATTGAAATTGTGGGGAGGAAATGTTCTTGCAATGGATGCTAGTTTTTCAAACAATGCAAGTTGTTTACAGAGTTATTCCAATTCAGGTGTACCAGGATTGTATCCTGCAGAAAATGATGGTGTAAAATTCAACCTCATTAGGAGATGTAATAACTCTTCTAAAACTACCAAGTATACTGTTACACGAACCTTTGCACATAGCGGCTCAAAAATGAATTTATCTTGGGTTGGTAGTTTAAATGATGTAGCACCTAATCAAAATATCTGCGACGAAAGTTGGTCGATAGACAATATCTCAATTGAATTGAGAAAACCATCTAAACTAACTTGGTTTAATGGAGATAGCGCACAGAACATTACGGTAAACCCTGCATTGGGAGATAATTTTTATTGGATTAAAGTTCCAGTAGGAAATGACTTTTGCTACGATACAGTAAAAGTAAGTGCCTATACTGGTCAAAGACCAATGGTATTATTTAGCGAAGATACCGTTTATAATTGCAAACAAAATTCTGTGATAGTAGGATTGCCATCTGGTTATAATACCTATGTGTGGAGTACAGGCGCCAATTCACAACAAGCTAGATTTTATAATCCTGGATGGTATTATGGAGCAGTTGAACTAGCATTGGGAACTTGTTTTGGTTATGATAGTATTTACCACGACAAAGCCGGCTTTAAATTTGAAGTAAGTGATACAAATATTTGTCCAGGCAATTCAATTGAAATCATTCCAGTAAGAGAAACCGGATGTAATCCATTTGGCTCACCGGCCCAAGTAAATTATGTTGGAGGTCAAAATATTAGCGGCTACAATTATTTGGGTAATTACCAAGGTCATCATTATTATATATCAAATAGCAGTAATAGTTGGAGCACCGCAGCAGAAACAGCTTTGCAGAATGGTGGTCATTTGGCATGTATCAATGACGTGAATGAGCAAAACTTTTTAAAGAGTGTAATCAATCAAAATGCATGGTTAGGTTCATATCGAACTACATCGGGTTATTTTAGGTGGATGAATTGCGATACCTTGATTTATAACAATTGGTCACTGAATGAACCATCAGCTAACCCTAACAATTACACCTTTATGTTTGGTGGTACTTGCACAGATAAAGGTAAATGGAAGAGCTTTTCTGATAAAGACACTGTATCTTCAAACCCATGTTTTAACGGCATATTTGGCTTACTTGAAATTGAAGAATCAAAGTTCTTCTACAATTGGTCTACAGGAGAAAATACATCAACAATCAATCTTCAAAGCTTTAAAGATACCAGTGTGAGTGTAAGTGTAAGAAGGTATGCAAATAGTTCTTTAGGAACTTGCAGTGCAGGCACATTCAATATTCATATCACCAATAACTCCAATCTAAACATCAATATCTCAAAAGGTGATACCATTCAGTGTTTGAGTAATAACTCATTTAGGTTTGTTGATTTGTCGACTAATCCTGGAGAGAATTTATCGCGTACATGGAATTTCGGAGATGGCACCATTGCAATTGATTCCATAGTAAATAAAACATATACGAATCCGGGTACTTATCAAGTTACATTGATATTGGAGAAACAAAGCGGATGCGGCATTTCTTCTGAGTTTACTGTTATTGTTCATCCTAATCCAAATCCTAGCATAATCAATGGCTCTAATTTAGTATGTGCTAATACACAAGGAACCTATATAGCCAATACTGCTTCGAACCTTATTCATTCTTGGTTTGTTAATGGAGGAAACATTGCATCAATTTCAGGAACCAAAAATGAAGAATTAATTGCCAACTGGGGAACACTTTCAAGTGGCACAGTGATACTTCGCGACTCAAACACAACGACTGGTTGCGCGGCTAATTCAAGTCCATTTGTAGTATCGATAAAAGCACTTCCAAAGGTTGGATTTACTGTCAATGATACTGTTCAATGTTTCAATGGTAACTTATTTGTTTTTACAGATACAACTCGCCAATCCGTTCCGGTAATTCAACGTATTTGGACTTATAGTGATTTATTCCAAAGCACTGATTCAATTGCAAGTAAATCATTTAGCAGCGCAGGCATACAAAGTGTAAAATTAGATATTCAAAATTTAGATGGATGCGTCAATTCATTAACTAAAAATCTAAGTGTCTTAATCAATAATACACCAGAAATAAGTGGTCCTAAAATTACCTGTGACAATAGCTTTGGTAGTTATATAGTAACAGGAGGAGACACCGCAATTTCTAAATACACTTGGTTTGTGAGTGGTGGAAGTATTTTAACTGGTCAGGGAACAGATAGCATTAGAGTTAGCTGGGGTGCTTTAGGAAAAGGACTCATTCAAGTGAAAGATTCATCAAAGCAAAGTGGTTGTGTTGCTAATAGCACGCTTGATACTGTTTATATTAATCCTTATACACCATTAAGCATTGCAGGAACCAATCCTGCCTGCCAAAATGTATTAGGATTTTATAATGTAAGTTACCATCCTGATAAAGTTTATAATTGGACCATCACAGGAGGAAACATTATCAGTGGACAAGGGACATCTTCTATAGGAGTGCTTTGGAATAGTCCAGGTACTGGAACCCTTCGTGTGAAA
>JBMLPO010000050.1:0-3858 GCA_049242065.1 Bacteroidia bacterium | reverse complement strand
TTGAGAAACATGAAGAACATGCGTAACATCACTGATGCAATTGTAAAAGTGAATAGTTATGAAAATCAGGCTGATGATTTATTCGATTTGTCTATTGAAAAACTTTTTGATACTGAATCAGATATCAAAACACTCATTAAAAAGCGTGAAATTTACCAGGTAATGGAAATCGTTACCGATAAATTTGAAGATGCAGCTAATGTAATTGAAACAATCGTAGTAAAATACGCATAAACTCTAAAACATGAGTTATTTAGTTATCATTATTATTCTGGCATTGGTATTTGATTATATCAATGGTTTCCATGATGCAGCAAACTCAATTGCAACTGTAGTTTCTACTAAAGTATTAACTCCATTTCAAGCAGTTGTTTGGGCAGCATTCTTCAACTTTGTAGCCTTTTTTATATTTAAGGATCATGCGGTAGCCAATACAATCGGAAAAACTGTACATAAAGAGTTCATTACTTTAGATGTAATTTTTGCCGGATTAATTGCTGCAATTGCTTGGAATTTAATTACTTGGTGGTATGGAATTCCATCATCATCATCGCATACCTTAATTGGTGGTTTTGCAGGTGCTGCTATTTCGCATGCCTATATCACCCAAGGATATACTGCTTTTAGTTCCATTGTAGAAATGGAAAAAATCACCAAAACAGTTCTGTTTATTTTCATCGCACCCCTGATGGGTATGGCTATTTCAATGGTTATTACTTTAGTAACTATTATTAGCAATACTTGGAAAAGAATTGCCATCATTTTGTTGGCTGCTGTTGGTACCTGGTTTTTATTCGACAAACTAGAGCAAAATAAATTAGCTGAAAATCTAGATAAATATTACGGAATAGATAAGTTGAAAAAGGAAGTTGCAAAAGATCCTACCTTAACTTCAAAACTCGATTCGGTAAAAACTTTAAGTAAAGCTGTTGTTCCATTTTTAGCAGAATTCAACTCCATTAAAGGAGAAGGAATTGCCTTAAAAGCCAAAGAAGAATTAAAACAGGATGTAGATGTAAAGAAAATGGCCAAAGATTTAAACAAAGCCGATAACTCGTTTATTGTAAATAGTTTAATGATTGCCATATTGATTTTCATTTTAACTTATTTGTATGTTGAAAAAGTAAAAACGCCTACTGCCTATAAAATGGCCAATATGTTTAAAAAGCTGCAATTATTATCATCAGCAGCATTTAGTATAGGTCATGGTGGAAATGATGCACAAAAGGTAATGGGAATTATCGCTGCTGCTTTAATTGCAAATGGTGATATTACTGATTTCAAACAAATGCCAGATTGGGTTCCATTAGCTTGTTATGCTGCAATTGGATTGGGAACAATGAGTGGTGGTTGGAAAATTGTTAAAACAATGGGTACAAAAATCACCAAGGTTACTCCATTAGAAGGTGTAAGTGCTGAAACCTCTGGCGCAATTACATTGTTTATGACCGAACAAATGGGTATTCCTGTAAGTACCACACATACCATTACGGGTTCTATCATTGGTGTTGGGGCTACAAAGCGCTTATCAGCTGTGAGATGGGGTGTAACTGTTAACCTATTATGGGCTTGGATTCTTACTATCCCTGTAAGTGCAGTGATAGCAGGTATTTCATATTATATCGTTCATTTATTCTAAAAATTGAAAAGAATAGAATTCATATTGATGTTACTCCTTACTAGTTTCATACTAGCGTGCAATAGTAACACAAGAAAAAACATCCCTAAAACTGGCAGTTTTGGGGATGTTTTAGATTTAAATGATACATTTTACCAAGTTAGTGATACACTGCATCACAATAAAAATCTCTTCAAGGGTGAAATACTAAACTATTGCAAAGGAGAAGGATGTTGGCTCACGCTAAAAAATGAAAATGGTAAGCCTGTTTTGGTTGAAATAAAAAACAAGTCATTCACTTTACCTCTCGAAATTAATGGTCTTTCGGCTTTTGTAAAGGGAGAATTGATTAATGCGCCAGCAGAAAAATACGATTATAAAATAATTGCTACAGGCATAACAATAAAATAAAAAAGGGCTGAATTTCAGCCCTTTTTTATTTACGCTTTAGCAAGTAACTCTTGGTTATTGAGTTTGCGAGCGTGCTCCAAAATAATATCTATGCTTGATTGAGAAGGTTCAGATTCAAGTTCATCCAACATTTTAATGTTTTGTTTAAACTCAAGTAAACGCTTCTGTAATTGGGGATTCACCTGAAGTTCTTTTTCCATTGCGGATTTTTCTTCAGCATCCATTTCGTCATAAATGTAAAGGAGCAATTGGTTTTCAGAGTAATTTTCACTCATAAGCTTTTTATTCGTTACGCTAAGTTAACGTATTGAATTGAAAAATATTTTATGAGTTTAAAAAAAATTATATCTGAACGCCTTTTTCTAACATTAACTTCCTTAAATTATTTAAAGCATAACGCATTCTACCCAAAGCAGTATTTACGCTAACTCCTGTTGCATCGCCGATTTCCTTGAAACTCATATTTCCCCAATGACGCATAATAACTACTTGTCTTTGCTCCTCAGGTAAATATTTTACCAGCTCTTTAATCTTTTCTTCAGTCTGATACTGAATAATTTTGTCTTCTTTGGTTCCTTCTTCCGCAATTACTAAATAAGAAAAGATATCGTTTCCTTCACTATCAGTGATGGTGGTATCTCTTTTCATTTTGCGCAAATAGTCAATTGTAAGATTGCGTCCAACTCTTACAGCCCAGCCTGAAAATTTTCCTTCTTCATTATAATTACCCGACCTTAAGGTATTGATAATTTTAATAAAAGCTTCCTGAAAAATATCTTCGGCAAGACTTCTGTCGCGAACCAAAAGATAAATCGCAGTAAAGATACTACGCTTGTGGCGTTTAATTAATTCTTCTAATGCTTGATCGAGACCTGATTGATACAACTTCACCAACTCATGGTCACTAATTTTCTGCATGTTCATGGCAGTAAGGATTAAGGGTTGAACAATAAAAACTAGTGTAGAGTTATTTCTATAAGCGGTGTAATTTGATTGTTGTGTTGTATTTAATTGTTGTTAAATCAAATTTAGTAAAATAGATTTAATAAACAAGTACTTTATAAAATATTTGAAACTCCTCTATTTTACAGGCAACTGCAGCCTTCTTGATCCCAATTCAGGTTTAAATATGTTGAATCTAATCCCAAGAGAAAATTGAAATGTGGTGAAGGGCACTTTTAAATTTTCCAATGAAGTACTAACAGGATTTCCATTTGTATCTGTAAATTTAATTGTACCATAATCTGGTTTAGCAAACAAAATATCCATGCCAGTAAATATAGAAACCCCGTGGTTAATGTGAATATTAGCACCTATTCCAGCTTGAGCAATTCCAGTTACAACTATAGAATTCTTCCATTTAATGATTAATGCGGAATCATAATTTAAATTATATGCAGGGCTTCCTAACCATGAAATGCCTAAACCCAACTTACCAAATAAATCATAATGTTGATTGGAATACCTGAGCTTTCCACCCACCAATAAGGCTCCCTGATTCCATGATTTTAAAAATTGAACGGATCTCAAATCAGGATTATTGAAAAGTATCAAACGATTAAATGCTTCTTCATTTACTTTGTTTTTGTTATACTCAACTGCAGCATACATATTAAAGTAATTGGATTTTGTTTTAAAATCATAAATCAAACCCGTGTGAAATCCAGTAGCTGCTAATCCATTCTCACTTAATGGAAAATCCTTCGCACCATATAAACCCGCAGGCAAACTTGGTCCTCCAAAAATTGTAATGGACTGAGCTTTTACCTCTCTAATAAAAAGAATGGTAAAACAAAAACAAATTAGCAGAGTAGTTTTTTGTAATCTTG
>JBMLPO010000049.1:0-3723 GCA_049242065.1 Bacteroidia bacterium | reverse complement strand
TGTTCCAAGATGTTAAAGTTCCCAAGGAGAATAGAATTGGTGAAGATGGATTTGGTTTCAAATTCGCAATGAAGGTATTAGCTGGTGGTAGAATAGGTATTGCTTCGCAAGCATTAGGAATTGCTAGCGGTGCTTATGAATTGTCTGTAAAGTATGCTAAAGAACGCAAAGCTTTCGGAAAAGAAATTATGCACCACCAAGCCATTCAGTTTAAATTGGCTGATATGGCTACCCAAATTGAAGCGGCTAGATTATTGTGTTTAAAAGCAGCCTATTTAAAAGATACCCATCAGGATTATGCATTAATAAGCTCAATGGCAAAAGTATTTGCTTCAGAAACGGCTATGTGGGTTACTACAGAAGCTGTTCAAATTCATGGTGGATATGGATATGTAAAAGAATACCATGTTGAAAGATTGATGCGTGATGCAAAAATCACTCAGATTTATGAAGGAACAAGTGAAGTACAAAGAATTGTTATTTCTAGAGAAGTTCTTAAATAGAATTTAAGATAATTTTAATAAAAAGGCCCGTCTGTTATAGATGGGCCTTTTTATTTATTAAGTGGCGGATAATAGGCGGGTTTAGAATTTGGTCGGCAGTATAATTCCTGTAAATTGCAGTAGTGAGAAAATCGTGTATTTACTGTATTTTAAATCAAACTAGCAATTATGAAGACTGTCAATTACCAAGTAGCCCCTATTTCTACCCAATCTAAAGCTCAAGTTGAACCATCAACAATGAACAAGCCTTATGTTTTGTGGACGAAGACAAATAGACCAGATTTGCTTAACTTGGAGGTGATTGATGGCTTTTTAAAAGACAATATGATATTGCATTTTGCTAAGCAAAGTATTGATTCGGGAAAGTTAATAGTAGAGTTTGAAAGAACAAGAGCCGTAAAATTAAACAATTACTTTAATGGCGACATTCTACAGGATTTAAGAGGTATTCAACAATTGGTTATCAGGATTTTCGAAACAAAATCCCTAATTTCCGAAACTGTTACTTCAATAGGAGAATTAAATTAAATAGAAATTTTATGAAAAGAGTTTTACTTTTTATTTTAGGGAGTCTGTACTTTCTCTCTGGTGTGTTGGCCCAAACACCCAATGTCAACTTTCAAGTGACAGATGGAGATGTTCATGCATCAGTTTATGATGCCTCTACCCAGAAGCTATATGTTGCTGGAGACTTTACAGCATTTGGGAATCCCAATTCTGCAAATTTTGCCTCATTAAACGCTTCAGGGTTGTATAATGTGAATGCCTTACCTACTATTAATGGTCAGGTTAATAAAATCATTGCAGACGGAGCAAATTTATTTGTGGTAGGAATGTTTCATAGAGTTGGTAATAGTATAAAAATTGGAATTGTAAAATTAAATGCCCAAAGGCAGGTTGATCCCACATTTAATCCTGCTTTAGATTTTTTAGATACAATAAATTATAAATCAAATTATTACGAAATTAATGATATTGCTATTAGCGGAAATTTGATTGCCATTTCAGGTAAATTCAGAATAAATGGTTCATTAAGAAGAATCGCTTTATTAGATAAAACTACAGGTGCCGTTTATTCATGGTCTCCTTTTATCGATCATTTTAATAGTTCTATTTATGATGTTGAATTTAGTGGTTCATTGCTTTTTGTAGGAGGCAAATTCACATTATATAGTGGAGTAAATAATTCAGGATCACAATTGAGAAGGGCCTTTGCTGCCTTTGTAATATCTAATCCAAACAATGTAACTCTTAGTTCTGGTTTTAATTTTGGTTTGAATGCAAATTACAGTTGGCAACCAGAAGTTTATTCAATGTCAATAACTGGATCAACTCTTTACATTGGAGGTTTTTTTAGTGGTGGCTCTAACTTTATTGCTGAAAATATATTTTCGGTAAATATTTTAACTGGGACTAGAAATTCAAGTTTTAATACCTCTTTATATTCTCCTAGTTCTACATCTTATAAGTCTTCGTTTGTATCCTCAATTGTAGCAATTTCAACAAATCAAATATTCGTAGGTGGAAAGTTTTATACACCAACAATTGGTAATAATACTAGGTATAATTTTGCTTTATTGTCCTCAACTGGTAACTTCAATACCTCTTCTCAATTTAATATTGGTGATTACTCACAGACAAATATTACAAATATTTGTGCAGTTAATACTGGCTCAAATACATTTCGTATTTTTATTAGTGGAGCATTTAACTACTTATTAAATTCTGATAAAAAATATAATGGAATGGTGGCTTATGATTTCAATTCTAGCAATTTTTCATTTAATCAGAATGTTGCCATTACTAATGGAACAGCGGGGCCAATAACTACTGCTATTAGAGATGTTTCTGGTAATTATTACATTGGTGGTTCATTCAGTTTTGCTGGTGGAACTAGATGTCCCCATTTGGCAGTTTTTAATAATGCCGGAAATTTAGATCTTTCGACTACCAATAGTTTTTTTATGAACTCTTATGGTAGAATGTCAATTAAGTCAATGGCATTAATAGGATCGAATATTTATTTAGGTGGTTCATTTAAAACATCTAATTCTTCTGTTCCAACAGCTGGAAGAAACGACTTAATGAAAATTTCTAAAATCAGTTTAGCAACAGACCCTAATTTTCCTCAATTAGATGGAACTTATGGCAATGCAATTAATGCTTTAGTTGGTGACGGATCAAATCTTTATATAGGAGGCAGTTTTTCTAGATACCTTTTCCCTAATAATTCATTGGTTTCTAAAGCTAATTTTTTTGCATGGAATACAATATCAAACTCAGCAATTAACTATATTGGAAATTTAAATGGAGTTGTTAAAGATATTGCCTATAATTCAAGTAATGTGTTTGTTGGTGGCACCTTTTCTGCACCGACTTTTGGGAGCTCGCCTGCGATTGCTAAGTTTTCAAAATTTAATTTAAGTTTGAGTTCTTTCACAACTTCTAATATTCATAGTAATATTACTGCTTTGAAGGTTATAAATAGTGATCTTTATGTAGGAGAGAAAAATGTAATTTATGTTTATAACGCAAATACAAATGCTTATAGAGCTAGGTTTGATTTACCAACTCCAAATTCAACTGAAGTAAAAACAATATTGCAAGTTTCCCCAACAATGTTTGTGGCTGGATTCAATTCAAATAAAATGTATTTCAGCCAAATACATACTAGTTCAACTTTTCAGAATTATTCAATGAATGAGGATACTAGGGTTTCGACTGGATATAAACCTTTAAATTATTTTTCAAATTCAAATCTAATTTTAGGGGTGTATTGGGGTGATTTAAGTCTTTATTCAAAAGGTTCCTCTATTAGTTTTTTTAACGGGAGAAGAACTTTTGCTGGATTTAATAATAATTTAGTATTACCTCCACCTTTCGCACCAACAATAAGTGCTAGCTCAATAAACTTAATTCCCTCAACCACAAGCGTTTCAATGAGTTTTATTCCAGGAAATGGTTCAAGAAGAATTGTGCTTGCAAGAAAGGATTTTGACCCAATTATTCCAGCTACCTTCCCAAGTTCAATTTTTGCAAGTACTTCGTTTGGGTCTGGAACAAATTTTGGAGGTGCAACATTTTGTGTATATGATGGCACGGGTACTAGTTTAAATATTATTAATTTACAAAATTTAAGTAATTATAGGTTTGCGGTTGTTGAATACAACATTAATGGTTCTGTTAGGACGTATAAAACAACAGGAGTACCTTTTGCTTC
>JBMLPO010000048.1:0-1686 GCA_049242065.1 Bacteroidia bacterium | reverse complement strand
CCAACTTCAAGTGCCCCATGACCCCGAAGGGTTCATATGTTTATAAACGTAATCCCTCATCAATTGGCCTCATGACCCCGAAGGGTTCATATGTTTATAAAACGTAATCTATAGTCAACTGCCTCATGACTCCGAAGGGTTCAAATGTTTGTAAACCCGAGCCAATTGCATTAGCCAAACAACTTGCTTTGTGAGTGTATTTCCATTTTATTATATTTATTTGTATCTAAAATCAATCAAATGAATACGATTCGTCTGTTGCCATTCATATTTCTATCTTTATTTAGTTTAAGGGCACAATCACAAGATGCTGAAATAATCAAAAGAGCTGATTTGATTTTTTCTTGGTTTCAATCTGAGAAATTTGATTCAGTTACCAGCCTATTTGATCCAAACATGAAACGTCAATTTGATGCTTCGCAATTGGAAGGTGTATGGGGGCAAGTTGCCATGACATATGGTGCGGTTAAAAAATCAGGAGAAGTTGTTTTAGAGCGCAAAGATGAATACATACGATCGCAGCGATTGGTAGATTTTGAGGGTGGTAGAATTACCTTACTCATCACATTCGATTCAATGAATCAAGTTGCTGGATTGTTTATTCAACCGGGTGATGTTCCTTATTCTCCCGATCAATATGTAAATACTGAAATGTTTACAGAGTACAGAATTGATTTTGGAGCACCTGATTTTAAAAATTCTGGAAAACTAAGTATCCCTAAATCGCGCAATGATGCCCCATTGGTGATCATTGTGGCTGGTTCTGGAGGAATTGATAAGGATTGTTCAATGGGTCCGAATAAAATTTATAAAGATTTGGGATGGGGACTAGCATCTAAAGGTGTGGCTACTTTTCGATACGATAAAAGGACCTATCATTATCAAAAGGAATTGATTGAAAAGGATAAAAAAGGTGAATTGAATTTTGATATTCGATCAGAGTATTTACAAGATTTAAAAGAAATATTATCAAGCTTAAAGAAGAGAAAGGATTTTAATACCAAGCGTATTTATCTCTTGGGGCATAGTCAAGGTGGTTATTTGGTGCCATTGTTCAACAAAGAGTTTAAATCTTTAGCGGGTTTTATTTCATTGGCGGGAACGCTCCGACAAATACCTGAATTGGCCTTAGAGCAAATTGATTATCTGAACTCCTTTCAAACTTTGGATGCTCAAGATTCAGTAGAGATTGTTAAGATAAAAAGAAGTATGTGGAATTCACTTGCTCCGCAGGTCTTGTCTTTAAATAGCTCAGACTCTATTCTTGCGCCATATACCATCAATTATTGGAAGTATTTGGCATTATACAAACCAGCGGTTTTGGCTACTCAAATAAAGAAACCAGTTTTGGTATTGCAAGGTGAAAGAGATTACCAGGTGCTCATGAAAGATTATGAATTATGGAAAAGTACTTGCTCAGTTATGCCTAATTTTAAGTTTAAATCTTACCCAGCACTGAACCATTTGTTTTTGGAAGGAAGTGGTGGTGTTTTATCTACACCCAATGAATATTTAAAAGCAAAGAATGTTCCCGAATATGTTTTGGAGGATATTAAAAACTGGATTGAATCACAAAAATAAATTGCACTTAAGGTCTTGAATAAGACTCTTAAGGCCTTTTTTACTTGTTGTGCAATTAACCGAAAAGCAATGAATTATGCTCTTTAAAGACGAAATGTGCTTGTT
>JBMLPO010000047.1:0-1059 GCA_049242065.1 Bacteroidia bacterium | reverse complement strand
AATCATACAAAGGCAATAACTTCGGAGTGTATACAATTTCTATGTTTTTCATTGGTTGGCAAATTAATCAAATTTAGCCACTAGCTCATTTGTATCTATAAAAATTGGAAAGGAACAAGAATTCGCAATAAAACAAAATTGATGGGCTCGTTGATGCAGTTCTTTGGCTTGATTAATTTGAAGAGGATCTAAAATTACAATTTTAGGACTCAATTGAACTTCAGTAAATTTACCAGACCCATTTTCTTCCAAACTCAAAATTCCTGATGCATTGTCTTTATAGGATTTAACTACAATACCTGCATCAGCACAAAAATGCAAATACCATAGCATATGACAAGCAGATATACTACTGATGAACAATTCCTCTGGATTATATTTTGCGCCATCACCTCTGAATTGAACATCTGATGAAGCATGTATTATCTCCTTTCCTTTAACAATGATATCATGTGCTCGACTATAACTTTGATAGGATGTTGTTCCATTTCCAAGGTTGCCTGTCCATACTACTTCCAAATTGTAAATATGTTGTTTCATAAAATGATGAGTTGAATGAAGCAATAAGTTAAAGCAATTTAATACAACGCTTTTAAAATTATTTTATTTCAATGATTTACAAATAAGTACGATAAAATAACAATCAGTTTTTTTCCTCGTTCTACTCCCATAAAAAAATGAAACATGCGTACAAAATTTTACATGCTGATGTTTTTACTACTAGGAGGAGTAAGCATCACAATGGCACAAAGCCATGAAAAAACACTTCAAATTCTCTTCGAATCTGATGAGTTTGGTTTAGACAATCAAGACCGAGCTGAACTCAAAAAACTCATTCAGGAATTAGGCAATTCTAGTTATCATGAAATTACTATTACGGGTCATACCGATGGTGATGCAAGTGACGAGTACAACCAGCAATTGTCAAATAGAAGGGCACAACAAGTAAAAACTTTTTTAAGTGAAAATGGTGTATTGGAAAACCGAATTTTAATGAATTGGTTTGGTGAAAATAAACCCAAAGCAAGTAATGCAAAAGAAAGCGGAAAGAAAGAAAAC
>JBMLPO010000046.1:0-1176 GCA_049242065.1 Bacteroidia bacterium | reverse complement strand
CATCAAAACATTCGACAAAGCAAAAACCATGTTTGATGTTATCTCACATGAAGATGTTTTGGTTCATCATCCTTACCAATCATTTGATCACCTCATTAGGCTTTTAAGAGAATCTGCCATCGACCCAAATGTGATCAGTATTAGGATTACTTTGTATAGAGTAGCTAAACACAGTAATGTGGTAAATGCCCTAATCAATGCAGTAAAGAATGGTAAAAAAGTCATTGTATTGATGGAGCTTCAAGCACGTTTTGATGAAGAATCCAATATCTATTGGACCAACCAATTGCAAGAAGCAGGAGCGCATGTTTACTTTGGCAAACCCGGTCAAAAAGTACATTGTAAAATATGTTTGATTCAAAGAAGAGAAAATGGTGTAATTGAAAAATACGCTCACCTTTCAACGGGCAATTACAATGGCGTTACATCTCGTTTATATAGTGATTTTGCTTTGTTCACTAAAGACAAGAAAATAACAGGTGAGTTGGATATGTTAACTGATATTTTATTCACCAATATCAGAAGAACTGGATTCAATCATTTGCTTGTTGCACCTGAATTCATGAAAAAACAATTTCTTGAATTAATCGACAAAGAAATTCAATTTGCCAAAGCCGGCATTGAAGCAGGTATCATTGCTAAAATGAATTCCTTGGTGGATATTGATATCATAAAAAAATTATATGATGCAGGAAAGGCTGGTGTAAAAATTGAATTGATTGTAAGAGGCATTTGTTGTTTGGTTCCAGGTATCCAAAACCTATCTGAAAATATAAGAGTCATTAGTATCATTGATCGCTTTTTGGAACATTCACGCATATTTGTTTTCAAAAATGGTGGATCAGAAAAAATCTATTTGGCATCAGCAGATTGGATGACAAGAAATTTATCGAATCGTATTGAATGTGGATTTCCTATTTATTCAGAAAAGAACAAAAAAATCATTAGAGATATACTTCAAATTCAACTAAGTGATAATTGTAAAGCAAGAATTATTACAGGACTTGAAGATTCTAATTTAACCTTGAATCAATCTGATATCAAGGTTCGTGCTCAATATGATACCTATTCATATTTAGAGAAAAACTATCCCTTTTAACTATCTTTGCAGAGCAAAATCGGCTATCGCTGAGAAATCAGAGGAAAGTCCGGGCAACATAGAGCACCATACTGCCT
>JBMLPO010000045.1:0-1932 GCA_049242065.1 Bacteroidia bacterium | reverse complement strand
TAATTTTGGATGTATTTTCATTGATACCATCGAAGCCAATCTCCATATCAAACAATGGTTGAGAGCGTCTGGTCCATGATACTAGTTTTTGTGGAACTACCTCTTTGAATACAGATGAATTCTCATAATTTCCCTTTTCAGGTCCATGCATTGTAAGTAGCCAATTACCACCCGCTTGTAAGTCAAACTCGTGAATGGTATTTGTAAAACCATTTGGTCCCCACCAGTTTTTTAAATGTAAAGGATTTGCAAAAGCCTCATAGAGTAATGCTACAGAAACATTCATTTCTCGTGAGCTATGTATTTCATTCGGGGATTGTGGGTTCATATCATGACATAATTATTTAGCTAAATTTCATTTGAAATTGCTTTTGCAAGTGTACAATATTTATAACTTATTGATTCCAATTTTGCTCTTATCTCTTAACTCTGATTTTTTGTTTTAGTCAACAATTTATCTAAAGTGTATTTTAATGCTATTTCCTGCAATCTATCATTATTGTTCCTCCATTATTTATTTATACATCTTTTACTCTTATATCATCTTTATAATGATTTTTTATCTCTTCTTTTAAATCTATATACACATCATCACTAACTACTTCCATAATTTTGACATTTATTAATCTTCCAATTGGTGATAATTGAAATTTTCCATCGCTTGTTATTTTAATGTGGTCCTTTACTTCATTTATACCAAAACTATCATGAGTTGTATATAATGATTCAATAATTGAATCTGATATTTCAAAAAGTTCTTTTTTACCAGACGAGCAGCATATGAAGAATGTCACAAGGATTAACCACTTAAGTTTTATCATATTTTTATTTTTATTAAATTTTTTTCTAATCCAATTATAACTTGGTAAAAGGGATTCTCCCCTCACTTCCCAAACTCCTCAATCACCTTTATCCATTCTTCCTTATTTTTAACATTCGAATTCCACATGCTCGGGTGGGGAATACACAAAATAGGTATACCGTTTAGTTGAGGAATATTACCCGATTGAATGTCTTCCATGTATTTACCAAAAGTTTGGATTTTCTCTAATTTACTTTCGCTTCTTTCAATAATAAAATGATATGGAACCTTACCAAGAACAATGATTCTGGATGGTTTTACTTCTTGTACCTGAAATTTAAAATACTCAAAGCTTGCATCCAGATAGGCTTTTTCTTTATTCTGCAATGCAGGATTGATTCCCAACATGCTTTCTACTTTTCTCAACCCTATAAATAGATTGGTTAAGAAGACTTTTTCTTTGGGATATGAATCTAATAAATTAACAGTTTTAGAAAAGGTATTTTCATCAGCTTCTCCTTGTTTGATTATTTTATCGCTTACATATTTAATGGTCCCAAAATCTTGCCCAATAACCATCAAACCATCTTTTGATAAATCTTCTTTTCCTTCAATCAATGAACCATTTCCATAAGGGAAAAATCCCAGTCCTGATTGAATAATTCTGCCTCTTAAATCTAAATCCATGTTTTTGGATTGATTCTTATAATAGGTGCTGATTGCACTCCTTAATTCTTGAATGTTCATATTGCTAATTCTTTATTTATTTTGATTGCTTACGCCACTCTCTCCTTGTACAAATGCTCCTGGAATTCTATAAATAGGCGACTGATGTTTCCTACTTCGCCCAATATTTCTTTTGCATCTTCTAGCGATTGGTATTTGTTTGTGAGCAAGATGGGAAGTTTTTCCTGGTCTAATTCTTCAACGCCACTTTCTATGTATTTACTCAATACAAATTTGATAAACTCCTGCTGTTTGTCGTTTAATAAAGCAAAGATGGTTGCTTCTGCTGCTTTGGCTCTGGCTTCTCTGGTTATGGCTACATAATTGCCATTGAATACATATTCCAATACATCATACAAATCACTCTTTTCCATATCCACAAGATTTCGTAGAATGATTAAATC
>JBMLPO010000044.1:0-8316 GCA_049242065.1 Bacteroidia bacterium | reverse complement strand
CTGCATTCGCTTTGCCTACATCCATGCTTAAAGCAGGGAATCCAATATCTCTGCCCCAATCACCAATATAATCAAACTTTAAAAAGTGTTTTTCATTAATTTTATAAGCAAGATTAATAGAAGTATTGTATTTGGTATAATAACTATTAGAGATAATCTGATTCCCTCCCGAACGATAGGAATCTGCATGTCTTAAAACACCACTAATTCTATAGGCGAAGTTTTTAATATTACCATGAAAATTGATGGATTCATTCAATGAATTATTAACTGTCTGGTAAACATTCGACCATTTAACATTTAGCGTTTTATGACAATTAAAAACAGGTTCCGCAAGCTTCATGTCGATTAATCCACCAATTGAATTGCCCATAGATGAGCCTTCATTTCCCTGATGAACATTAAATTCTTTGAGGTTATTGGGTTCAACATAAATTGAAACAGGATCCATTTTGTCTGTGCAGGCTCCATACATTTTCATTCCGTTTATGGTCAGATTTATTTGGGTACCATTGTATGCACGTAAGCCAGGTTCCTGACCAAATGCTCCTCTTTTGGTGAGGTTTACTCCCGACATTCTGCTTAGTATTTCTTCAGTACTGGCAAGTGCATTTCCTTTATAAAAATTAAATGTTCCTTTAGATTTTTGGTCTTCAATTTTTACCTCATTGAGATGAAGTCTCATTGAGATACTGTCATTTAAAACTTGTGAATAAGAGTGAATGTTGAATAAGCAAAAAGCAAGCAAAAGGTACCTACCAATTGCCTGCTTTTTAATATGTTTTAATTGAAAAAACATGTTTAAATTGTTATTTCAAATAAGAGTCCTTGACTTAATAAAACTCCGTTTTTGTAAAGTTTTACATTCACATTCCACAAGCCAGACATGGTGAAATTCACTTTACCTATATAATGTCCATTTGCAGTATGAACAGGATTTACATTGTTAGGAGAACCATGTCCCATGCTTGGCATTAAAGGGTCTATTTCTACAGTATAATTTTCAACAGCAGGAAATTCTTCCATTGTAGCCATTTTGTGGATAGTTATTTCGAAATCATTCAATCCACTTTTCCATTTGCTTGGAGGAATTAAACTTATGATAACTTTTGAGTTTCTATCTGCAGCCAAAACAGCAGATAATACTCTGGCAGGTGATTGGTCCTCAACGCTTATATCCAATTCAGCCTCACCTTCCAAGTCTGATGTATGGTTGTGAAAATGAACATGCAAATGCCATGAATTCATTGCAGAACTTGGCATGGTAAATACTACAGCAGATTCATAAAAATTGTTTGTAGGAATTTCAGAATCTTGATTTTCTACAGGAGATGAATGTTGCATTGAGCCCATATCCATTATAGGAATAATTTCTAAATGACCTTTTTTTAATATAGTACCGGAAGCCGAATCATAAACTATGGTATGTAATTTATTGTATCCGGTTTTTAATGTTGCATCTGAATACACCACCACTTTTGCTTTGGCACCTAATGCATAAGTTTCTCCAACTTTAATGTATGAAGCTGGTATTTGAAAAGTATCTGCCGGTGTATTGGTATTGTTGGTTGATTCTTCTTTTTTACATGATGAAAATGCAATAATCACCCCAACTATTAATATATAAATTCTGTAATTCATTTTTTTTGATTTGATTTTATTTGAAATATCTAAAGCGAATTAATCATTTCAATTGAACATAAAGTCAACCGATATCAAGTATTGATTGGTTCAATTGAAATTAAATTTGACAATAAAAGATAATCTCTTTTTTTAACTTAACTGATTATCTTATACGATTTGTTCAATTAAAATCGGGGAGGTGGATCTGAAATTCCAATTTTGTAATTAGAAACAAATAAAGCTCTATTTCCATAAAAAAACAGACTTGAACTTAGCGGTATTAAATTCAAAGAATGGTTTTCAATTGCTATTAATTCTTCCTGATTCACTTTAAAAGTTGGCTCCTTCTTTTCAGTATCAGCGGAAGTTTCATTCATTTTCTCTAGAGATTTTTCCAAGTAACAACAACCCTGACATGAATCTGCTTTTTCTGTATTTTTATTGATACATAGTTGATTGGCAATTTCATTTTGATTCATTTTAAACCAAATAAAAAATCCACCTTTAGATAAAAGTGGAATCAAAATTATGATTAGAAATGATATACTGATGCATTTTTTCAACCCGACAAAAGTAACAAGATTACACAATGTAAAAAGCATGAATTTTTTATCAATAAAACATTAAAGAAAAAATTCATTTTTAATTAAGATATTAATGTCTTATTTTCAATTCATTACAAAATCATATGATGATAAAACATGAATTCACTGATTTAAATCCCACTTTAATCTGATAATTATCATTTCAAAAATTGCCTTTGCTTATGTTTTTTGTATTCGAATTATTAAACCTAACATGCAAAACGAATTGAGGTCGGAATTAGAAATGGAAATTAATGGAATCGTTGATTTTCCTATGTTTAAAAGCCTGAAGCCTGAGGAGTTAGAATTATTGGAGGAACACAGAACCCAAAAAATCTACAAAAAAGGAATGGTTATTTTTTCGGAAAATTCTCAACCAAGAGGAATTTATTTAATCAAAGAAGGAGCCATCAAATTATTTCATTCAAATGATCAGGGTCAAGTTCAAATAATCAGATTGGCCAGACAAGGGGAGTTGCTTGGATACAGGGCATTATTGGCAGGTCAGCCATATAAAGGAGCAGCAGAGACATTGATGGATTCGGTTCTGTTTTTTATTCCTGCTCAAATCTTCTTTCAGATTCTTCATACCAATCACGAATTGACTTTAGGTATGTTAAAAATGTTAGCGATAGATTTGGATGATTCTGTTCAAAAAGGAAATGCCATGTTTACCAAAACTGCGCCTGAGAGATTGGCAGAAACCTTGTATTGGATAAGAAACAATTTTGGTGTAAGAGAAGATGGTGCCATCAATATTTTATTAACCAGAGAAGATTTAGCAAACTTTGCAGGCTTAGCAACAGAGACAGTTGTAAGGTTATTGCATTTATGGGAATCAGAACATTTAATTGAGTTGAATAAAAAGTACATAGCAATCAATCAACTTCACCAATTTGAAGAAAAATTTTCCCTTCGTAAAAATGAACCTGTAAGGTGGTAAGCAATCAGGTTGATTCAATATAAACTAGCTAAAAAGGGCCTGTTTCTAGTAGAAGCAGGCCCTTTTTGGTTCATCAAAGATATATTATTGAATCAGAATTTTCTTAGTGATGTGTTGTTCTCCTGATTTACATATCAGAACAAACAAACCTTTGTATTGTGAAGGAACATCCAGTTCAACTGAACTTTTATCGGATTGACCCTTCATGATTGTGACACCATGAATGTCTAAAAGTTCGAAAGTAAATTCATTTTGATTTTCCCATTGAACCCACATCAAACCCTTATTGGGATTGGGTGAAACACTGAGCTCTGTATTTAGTTCATCTACAAGGACCGATGCAATTGGAGAATATTCAAAACTACCGTCTTTATCTACCATTTTCAAACGGTAAAACAACTCAGATTCATTTAGAATAGAATAATCATTAAATGTATAATTTCTATTTCTATTAGAAAAACCAGCTGCTTGAACCTTTCCAATTTGTTTAAAACCTGTGGCATTATCTAACTTTTCAATTTCAAAAACATCACTATTGATTTCACTTGCACTGGTCCAGTTTAAAACAATTTTACTCTCTTCTTTTGTGGCATTAAATCTAATTAATTTAACAGGTAAGGTTGTGATGCTACCAGATAATGGACTAATTAATCTATATACATGATTTCCATTGGTTCCATTGTATTCATACACATCAAATGTATAATTGGTGGCAAGGTTCAAACCCGTTACTGTTGCCGTATTACCAGAATCATTGTAAACACAGAAATTGTTATTTCCAGTTTGTTGTCCCATTCCGAAAAATGGAGCTGACAAATAATCTGTTAAATGCATTGGCGCAATAGCGGGAGTAGAACTTAATCTGGCAATAACAATTCTTCTTCCACCATTTCCTTTTGTCCAGCTTAATGTCACAGAGGTATTGGTGATGTTTGAAAAATTCAATGCAGAAGCGGAAATAGTTGGAGCAGTAATTACAAACATTCTAGCATTAGGTCTAGATGTATTTCCAGCAGTAGTTACAGATGTGCTGCTACATAATGTTGGTGTATTATCAGCCCTAAACCAGCGAGAGGTTCCGGTTGGAAGTCCAGTAGTAAGTGCGGTTAAAGTATTACCTGTAGTGCCACCATTGTTGTTATTGAAACAAACCTCAACAATTATATTAGAAGTTCCATCCCAATAGAAACCTGGGTTCAATGTATGAAGATTCCAACCAATATTTGCATTGTAAACAGGTGTAGAAAAAACAGTTGTAAAACCTGTTTGCCAAGCACTAGTTAAATCATTTACGGTTGAATTTTTCATGCCAATGCTGAAGTCATTTAAGTTTCCGCTCACCAATGAACTTACATTGAATCCAAATTGAGTTAACATACCTGCTGTTACACCTCTTGCTGTTAACTCAGAAGCGCGATAAATAAATTGATGTTTTACCCCTCCGAAATAATTACCATATGGAGCCGGAAAAGCTGTTGAGGTATTTGATCCAGTGCCGGTACCTATAGTTATAAAGCTACCAGCACTAGGGTCGTCTATTGCAAAATTGTTAGGCGAAATAGCAAAAAAGATATTTCCAATTGCCTCTATTTTTATTCTTGCTGATTGTGTAGTTATGCTAGCAGGTAATTGAATCAATTGAGTTCCATCATTGGGTGTTGAGTTTTCTAAAATATAAGGAAAAGTTAAACCACCATCTGTTGAGAGTGATATTTTAACATTGGCAACATTAATGGGTGCAGTATTGCTACCGCCTAAACTCCATGTTACCGTTTGTGAACTTCCAACGGCCCAAACACTTGGTGCACTTGTAACAGCAAATGGTCCAGTGTTTGCAATTGTGATAACCTTACTATTAACATCATAATCAACCCCACCACACAAAGCCCTGCCATCTCTAACTGTTAATCTGAAATTTAGAGTTTGAGCAGCGGTAGATAATATCTCACCTATAGGAACAACATTGTTTAATAAAGCTGTGTAGTTAGGAATAAATCTAGTAGGACTTATACTTGGGTTATAACTTCTGAATCTAGGGCCGGGATTTGGAGGAGTGTTAGGAGCCGAAGCTGCACCTAGATTCATTTGTTCCCAACAGTAGCTTAAAGAATCTCCATCTGGGTCGGTGCCAGAGCCTGTTAAAAAGAATGGAGTACCAAAAGGAATGGTATGTGCGGTTGTGCCAATACTTGCTACTGGTAAATTATTTCCTGATGAAGTTACAACACCACATAAAGCAGCTCCTGTGGTAATATTGGTAACAATTTCATCAAAATTAATGGTATGAAAATAGGGGTCACTATTAGATTGTAAATCTTGGGGAGAACAAATTCCTGCATAAGCCATAATGGTGCTGCCGCTACCTGGTTCATAAGCTGTTGAAGCATTTCTATTACCACCAGAACAAGAGCCTGTTGAACCATTAAAAGTGTGGTTGCCTCCGAATTGGTGACCCATTTCATGAGCAACATAATCAATATCAAAAGCATCGTTAACTGGGGATGCAGAACCAGTAACTCCTCTGGCTTTATTAGAAGTAACACATACTGAAGCTAAAAAAGCAACACCGCCGCCACCAGTACTAAATACATGTCCAATATCATAATTTGCAGAACCAATGATATTGGTAATATTGGTTTGATTTTCCGATAGCATAGTTGATCCGTTTGTATTGGTATATGGATCTGATGCGGTAGTATAAATCAAAAGATTTGTATTAGAAACAAGTGTTAAATTAATGCCAAACTCTGTTCTGTATACACCCACAACTCTATTAACGGTGGTTGTCATGGCAGACAAAGCCAATGCAACAGTTCCTCCATGAAACGTAGTATATTCAAAAGTAGCAGCGAGTGCTAGTCTATATGTTTTTAATTGAGTTCCATTCGACCTTTGTGCAAGTGAAGCACCAGATTTATTTAAGTTTGTTTTGTTTTTAACAGGCGTAACTGGATTTGATTTGTTAGCATTTACCACTTCTATTTCATTGAACTTAGCTTTTGCTTTTAAATCTTTTTTGAAATAACTGATATAATATTCAGTAGTAGATTTGGCATAAGGGTCAACAAATACAGAACCTTCAGGTGATAAAATCATAGCATGAAATCCTTGTAAGGTAATATCAATATGAACACTTGCTCTAGGATTATCTATACCTTGTCCACGCCAAGTATCAATTTCAGGAAACTTCTTAGCAAGCCCAGGTTCCATCACTGAGGAATGGTAGACCGCAAATCTTTGAAAAGTATGATCAGGCATTGGTATTTCAACCAATACCGCATGATTACCAGATGAAAATTCTTCTGGCGATTGATCGAGTAAAGCCCTCATTTCTGAAAGATTTAATTTGAATAATCCAAACTTTTCTGGCTTAATCCATCTGTGCTCTTCAGGAATACCCGAAGGTGGAGTTGATTTAGACCAAATAAAACTTTGTGCCTGCAATAATTGAGACAGCATTAGCAGTAAGGACGTGATCAGAAATCTGCTGCAAATTTTGTTTAATATGTTGTGTTTTTTCATCTTGAATATCAAGGATATTGCAACATATTAAATTTAGAATTGAATAAAAATTAAGAATTTATCAAAGCGGTAAATCTGACACGAATTGCGGTGAATTACCAAATAATTTTACCAAGTCCTTTGCTTTCCAACCATTCATTTGCTTTTGAAAAAGGCTTCGAGCCAAAGAAGCCATTGTATGCAGAAAGTGGCGAAGGGTGAACCGATTCGAGCACTAGGTGTTTATCTTTATCAATCAATATAGATTTGCTTTTCGCATAAGCACCCCATAAAATAAAAACGCAATTTGGGTTGATGTCTGAAACTTTTTTTATGACCGCATCTGTAAATATTTCCCAACCTTTCTTTTGGTGTGAACCCGCTTCGGAAGCCCTAACAGTTAAGGTTGCATTGATCAATAAAACACCTTGTTTTGCCCAATGAGTAAGATTGCCAGATCTTGGAATCGTAAATCCATTTATATCAGTTTGCAATTCTTTAAAGATGTTTTGTAAGGATGGAGGAAAAGGAATTCCATCATTTACCGAGAAACATAATCCATGTGCTTGTCCTGCACCATGATATGGGTCCTGCCCTAAAATAACAACCTTCACCTCATAAATGGGTGTTAAATAAAAAGCATTGAAAATTTGTGGACCGGGTGGATAAATTATTTTTCCAGCTAATTTCTCTTCTTTAATAAAGTTGATGAGTGCTGAAAAATAAGGCTTTTCAAACTCCTCATTCAAAGCCAATTTCCATGAATCTTCAATTTTTACTTCAGTCATAGTTTGTAAATATGCAATAAGCAAATGAATATTGCCATATGAACTTACAATCAATTATAGAAAATGCCTGGGAGCACAGAGAAAAACTTCAAGAGGCAGATACCAGAAAAGCCATTGAAACGGTTATTGAAGAATTAGACAAAGGTCGCTTAAGAGTTGCAGAACCTAAAGGTGATTCGTGGCAGGTAAACGATTGGGTAAAAAAAGCAGTGATTATGTATTTCCCCATTCGTCAGATGCAAACCATAGAATGTGGCCCAATGGAATTTCATGACAAAATGGAATTAAAAAGAAACTATGCTGATTTAGGTGTAAGAGTGGTTCCACATGCAGTTGCTAGATATGGAGCTTACCTTTCAAAAGGAGTTATTTTGATGCCATCTTATGTAAACATTGGTGCTTATGTTGATGAAGGCACCATGGTTGATACATGGGCTACAGTTGGCAGTTGTGCACAGATTGGAAAGAATGTTCACCTATCTGGTGGAGTTGGAATAGGTGGTGTATTGGAGCCTGTTCAAGCGGCACCTGTCATTATTGAAGACAATTGTTTTATTGGATCAAGGTGTATTGTGGTTGAAGGTGTAAGAGTAGGAGCAGAGGCTGTATTGGGTGCTGGTGTAACATTGACCATGAGCACCAAGATTATTGATGTAACCAAAGCAGAACCTATTACCTATAATGGTTATGTCCCTCCTCGTTCAGTTGTCATTCCTGGCATGTATGAAAAGAAATTTGCAGCTGGTACTTACCAAGTTCCTTGTGCATTGATCATTGGCGAAAGAAAAGAAAGTACAGATAAAAAGACTTCACTTAACTCTGCTTTAAGAGAATATGATGTAGCTGTTTAGTCCCATTTATTAAATAAAAAAGAGGC
>JBMLPO010000043.1:0-4160 GCA_049242065.1 Bacteroidia bacterium | reverse complement strand
ACCTGAAGGTTTTTCATTTTATTCATATCCGATTTATTTCTTAAAGAATCATCTTTATTATTAGCAAATGATTTAATTATAGCATTTTTCATTCTATCCTATTTTTCTTCTCTAAACATGCGGATATTGGCATAAAAGAAATAGCTTTTAATGAATCACCATGGGTTTTTAAACATGATGATAAAAAAAAATCGTTTGCCTTTCGACAAACGATTTCTCTCTATAAAAAAACAATTTATTTATTGAAGGTGAAAGTATCTTTTAGTTTAGCCGTATTCCCTACTTTACTGACCATTTCAACAACAATATTCGACCAATTAGATAAACCCATTGCTTTGAGTAAATCTGTCCCCATGCCATTCACCATTGTTTTGGTTGAATTACCAATTGCTGCAGCAGTTTTTGATTTGGCAGCAGCAGATAATTTGCTAAAATCTTGGTCTGCTACCAGCACTTTAATGGTATTTCCAACCACACTTGTTTTGGCTGCATCTAAACCAAATTTTTTCATTAATTCGGTATCCATTTTAGTTAAGGCATTTGCCGATAATTGCTTCTGTGCATTGGCTAATTCAGCCTGTGTATTCTTCTGAACTCGGTCTAATACATTACCCAATTGAGCTTTTGAACTACCCAATCCGAATACCAATAAAAATAAAATACTTACAATCAGTTTTTTCATATTTAATCTAATTTTTGTTTAATAATCTTGTAATTGTTTATCACTGGGATATTTGACTTCGAAGGCAAAACTAAGTTTTTTAGATTCCTCTGCAGCCAATTTTATTTTCCAAATTAGTTTTCCTGATGAGGCATCCCAATTGGCTCCACCTAAATCGATATTCTTCACTTCAATTTCCTTTTCAGAGCTAATAGGAATTTGATCTGAAACCATGATATCTATGACTTCTTTTCGGGTGTTTCTAATTTGTATTTCATATTTACTTTGTTCGGTTTTGGTTCCACCAAAAAATGATTTACTATTCATTTCTTTCACCCTTACTCTTTCTGCTATTACTCTTCTATCTCTACCTAAGCTAATTAAAAGCGTATCGTTGGCACCTTGTTGTAAATGGGTTTTTCCAGTGAAGGTTCCATCAAAATATACATTGGCTTCGCCAGGTAACTGACTAATTAAATCAATTGCAGGAACCATGGCACTAACAAAAACATCTTTGTCTAATTTAGGGCAAACGGTATAGATATATTCGGCAGCAGCAGAAACATTGGTTACATCTATTTGGTGTGCATTGTTATCGGAAGGAATAGAATAATTATTGTTGATGACAAATTCAATGGACATGGCATTTTGCTCCACACTTGCCCATTGCTGCATGGAACTTACTTTTCCTTCGTCATCCATTTGCACAGCAGGAGCAGCCGGTGCTGCATCTTTGAAACTTAATCTTTTAACCATTAAAACATCATTGTTTTTAAACCTCAAAACATTCGGAGTTAACTGAGGCTGAATTCCACCCAATGAAGGATTCGCAGTATTTAATTGAAGGCTTACATTCTTCCAATCTTCACCTGTACTTTGAACAATTTTTGCTTTTAAGAAAAACAACATAGGTGATTTGTGGTCTTTTACCCTCACATCATAATATGGAGTCCAGGAGGCATTATTAACCAAATACCTGATTTCAATTTTCTGGGCCAATAAAGGCTTATCTGCCTTGATGGTAACCATGATTTGGTTATTTAAAGAAAGTACTCCCTGGCTGTATTCTTGTAATTGAGATTCGAGTTTAACTTTTAAATCGTTATACACTTTTTCTTGTTTAGAATAGAAAAACCAATTCGTTTTAAACTCTTGCAGTTTCTTTTTATACACCATCATGAGGTCTTCTAACTCATCTGCTTTTACGCCAATTTGTGTACCTCCAACCTGTTTATTGGCTAACATCAAATCTCTTTCTAAAACAATGGATTCTTTTTCTGCTTTGAAATCGGCTAAAGCTGCATTTACTTTCTCAAGAGAATCTTCAAGTAATAAAACATATTCAGGCTTTTCATCGGTGCGCATATAATCGTTTTTAGTACCTACCGATAATATTGTTGCTAAGTCTGTTTTTACTTCAATACTTTCTGAATTGATAAAAGGCGAAAGTTTATCAAAACTTAGTATTTGAATACCTTCTTGCAAATCAACCATTGCAATTCTGCTTATGACAGCCTGATTGGGGTAAACTTGAACTGAAGATATTTTTGATGCTATTTTTCTTTCTACCTGGGCATGTGCAGTGGAATGAATGAATAAGCATGTTACTAAAAATAAAAAAATAGTTTGTGAACTCTTTTTCATACCTGATTTTGTAAACAAAAAACTTGTTGTACAAACGCTCATACAACAAGTTTAATGCCAATATAAAAAATTATCTATTATAAAGGAATGTTTCCGTGTTTTTTCTGCGGAAGTTTCACTGCTTTGTTTTCAAGCATTTTAAATGCCTTGATTAATTTAGCTCGTGTTTCTTCTGGCAAAATTACTTCATCTATAAATCCTCTTTCTGCTGCTCTGTAAGGATTTGCAAATAAATCGCCGTATTCTTTTTCTTTACTCAATAAAGCCGCTGCTTTGTCTTCTGCTGCATCAATTTCTTTTTTGAAAATAATTTCCGCTGCTCCTTTTGCGCCCATTACTGCAATTTCTGCTGTAGGCCAAGCAAAGTTTATATCGGCTCCAATGTGTTTGCTATTCATTACATCATAAGCTCCACCATATGCTTTTCTGGTAATAACAGTTACTCTAGGAACTGTTGCTTCACAAAATGCATACAATAATTTTGCTCCGTTTGTAATAATAGCATTCCATTCTTGGTCGGTACCTGGCAAGAATCCTGGAACGTCTTCAAACACCAATAAAGGAATATTAAACGAATCGCAGAACCTGACAAATCTTGCTGCTTTTTTAGATGAATTGATATCTAATACTCCTGCTAAAAATGCAGGCTGATTGGCAACAATACCAATGCTTCTTCCTGCTAATCTTGCAAAACCTACAACAATATTTTCTGCATAGTTTTTATGCACTTCAAAGAAACTATCTTCATCTGCAACTTGTTCAATTACTTCTCTGATATCGTAAGGTTGATTGGCATTTTCAGGAACTATATTTGCTAGTACAGGTCTTTCTTCATCACTTGGGGTATACGGAACAAATGGGGCTTGTTCTTCACAATTCTGAGGAACATAACTTAATATTTGTTTCAATTGACGGATACATTCTACTTCATTGGCAGCTGTAAAATGAGCCACACCACTTTTAGCAGAATGAACAGATGCACCTCCTAAATCTTCTGAACTTACTTCTTCATGGGTAACGGTTTTAACTACATTTGGACCCGTTACAAACATATAACTGGTATTTTCAACCATGAATATATAATCGGTAATGGCGGGACTATAAACCGCACCACCAGCACAAGGACCCATGATTGCAGACAATTGTGGTACAACTCCTGAGGCCAATGTATTGCGATAAAAGATATCAGCATAACCACCTAATGAAACCACACCTTCTTGTATACGTGCACCACCACTATCGTTTAAACCAATAACAGGAGCTCCGTTTTTCATAGCAAGGTCCATGATTTTACAAATTTTTTCAGCATGGGTTTCTGATAAAGAACCACCAAAAACGGTGAAATCTTGAGAGAACACATAAACCAATCTGCCATTCACCGTTCCATATCCGGTAACCACACCATCACCAGGAATCAATTGAGATTCCATGCCAAAATCTTTACTTCTATGTTGAACAAAGGCTCCAATTTCTTCAAAGCTTCCTTCATCCATTAAAAAATGAATGCGTTCGCGTGCTGTTAATTTTCCTTTTTTATGTTGAGAGTCGATACGGGCTTTACCTCCACCCTCCTGCGCCTTTTCGCGCATGTCTAATAGAAATTCTCTTTTATCCATGTTGATATTGTAAAAAAATTACCCGCCCAAGATAAACATCATTTTTGATTTTGTAATTGAGCATAGTTGTAAAACAATTAAATCCATTTAGTTTTTTTGGTATTTAATTATAGCTACCTACTCCAACAATGCCATGATTTCTTCAATATCAATGTGTTTGAATACCGCTTCATCAGTTTCAATTAAGCTATTGGCCAAGTCTTTTTTCTTTTGTTGAAGTAATAAAATTTTCTCTTCAA
>JBMLPO010000042.1:2472-3628 GCA_049242065.1 Bacteroidia bacterium | reverse complement strand
GGGACCAATTCCGTCCCCTTTTGCAACTGAAATTTTAATTGGATTCATTGACATTGACTTGTGTTTCTGATAAACATCCTGAAAACTGAAAAGTTTCAATTTTTCTTGCCGCGAAAATAATCATCTATACCTCTACAGCCAAGTAATGTATACCAAATTAATAAATTGTATTTTTGAGCTATGAATCAAAAGCAAATTTTCCTTTCACACCAAGCACAAACAACTCATTTTCCTTTGATGATGGAAATGGCTAAGGCGGATGGAAATTATATTTATGATAATGATGAAAAAAAATACCTGGATTTGATTTCAGGTATATCAGTAAGTCATTTAGGACATGGAAATACTGCAGTAAAAGAGGCAATAAAAAACCAGGTTGATGATTATATGCATTTGATGGTTTATGGTGAATTCATCCAAAGCCCTCAAATTAAATTGAGTCAGAAATTGAGTTCACTATTACCTCAAAATCTTGATTGCATTTACTTGGTAAATTCAGGTGCTGAAGCTACCGATGGTGCATTGAAATTAGCGAAGCGAATCACCAAAAAAAGTAAAATCATTGCCAACAAAAATGCTTACCATGGCAGCACGCATGCAGCACTGAGTTTAAACAGTGAAGAATATTATAAACAAGCATTTCGTCCATTATTACCAGATATACATTTTATTGAGTTCAACAATTTAAATGATATCGAACAAATCGATGAACAAACCGCTTGTGTAATAACTGAAGTAGTGCAAGGAGAAGCAGGTTATTTACCAGCCACTTTAGACTTTTTAAAAGCATTAAGAAAGCGTTGTGATGAAACTTGCACGCTACTTATTTTTGATGAAATACAAAGTGGTATGGGAAAGACCGGAACTATGTTTGCTTTTGAACAGTATGGCATTGTTCCTGATATTCTCCTATTAGGAAAAGCATTAGGAGCCGGTATGCCTATTGGAGCATTCATCGCATCAAAAGCCATGATGAATACCTTGGCTGACGAACCCATTTTAGGCCATATCACAACATTTGGCGGACATCCAGTAATAGCAGCTGCTGCATTAGCAGGAATCAATGAATTAGAGAGATTGAACTTAATGAATTCAATTCCTGAAAAAGAAAATTTATTCAGAACCTTATTAAAACATCCTAAAATCAAACAAATTT
>JBMLPO010000042.1:0-2462 GCA_049242065.1 Bacteroidia bacterium | reverse complement strand
ATCCTGCTATTGAAAAAATTACCGGTAAAGGATTGATGTTAGCTGTGCAATTAGATAGTTTTGAAAACAACTTGAAAGTCATTCAACATTGTATGGCAACTGGATTGATTACAGACTGGTTTTTGTTTGCCAATAACAAAATCAGAATTGCTCCCCCATTAACTATTACAAATGAAGAAATTTTAAATGCTTGTTCTATCATTGTAGATAGTATTAAAAAAGTTTACGCTAACAATTAACCATGTTCTATACACACCTTTTCGATATATTATCAAAACTTATTTGTTTACTCATAAGTACATTTATAATTATCGAAATGAAGGAGTTTGAACCATTCATTGTTACAATCATTTTAATATTCCTTACATCTTGTATTCTATATCTTGTATTTTTCCGAACCTTATCTAGTTTATGCTATGCTAAGTTTTCTTTAAAAATGGAACTTAATTACCTTCAGGCAAAAGAACTAAACGAGGCACTATCCCCAATTTTTAATTTGAGGAATAAATGGCTGCCCCTATTAGAAATCAAAGAAATTGAAGCTGATTATAAATATGAAACTGCCTTGAAAATCATTGAAAACTGGAAACAGGAGCAGAAAACGGAGCAACAACAAATCAAACAAAACTTTCAAGAAGCCAGTTTAAAAACAAAAATCCTAAGCATCATTATGTATGCACTTGTTTTATATGTGTTCGTAGCGGTTTTTATGCATTGGTATCCGATGAATCTAGTGAATGATTTCTATATGAATTTCTTCAATACCAATGAATATTATCCCATGTTAAATGGCATGATTACGGCATTGCCCATTATTCTGTTTTTTAAACTGATTGATAAAAATATCAGCTAAATGTTAGAGCAATTTACTTTTGCTGATTACTCATTGTTGAGTTTGCTATTATTGGCACTTTTCGCTTTTATAGCAGGCTTCATTGATGCCGTAGTTGGTGGTGGTGGCTTGATACAATTACCAGCTTTACTCATTCAGTTTCCTCAAACAAATCTACCAACGCTTTTCGGAACCAATAAAATCGCTGCTTTATCTGGTACTATCATCGCAGCTATTCAATATGCCAAAAAGGTAAAATTCAATTTAGCTTTATTGCTGATTATTTCACTTTGTGCTTATTTAGCATCGGGTGCAGGAGCAAAAATTGTGAGTTTGTTGGATGTGAAAATGCTGAAACCAATCATACTTGTCATACTGATAGTTATAGCCATTTATACAATTTTCAAAAAGGATTTAGGTTCAATTCAACTCAAACAAATCAGCCTAAAAAAACAAATGATTTACGGTTCTTTAATTGGAGTTGTTGTTGGATTTTATGATGGATTCTTTGGTCCGGGAACTGGAAGTTTTTTGGTATTGGGATTTGTCTTGTTTTTGGGAATGGATTTTATGCATGCTTCGGCTTATGCAAAAATTGTAAATTGTATCACCAATTTATCTGCCTTGGTAGTATTTATTAATCAAGGAAATTACTTGTTGAACATCGCAGTTTTAATGGGTGTCTCAAATATTTTGGGAAGTTATTTAGGTAGTCGAATGGCCATTAAAAAAGGAAATGCCTTTATCAGAAACATCTTTATTTTTATTGTGATGCTAATGATTATTCGGTATGCTTACGATGTGTTTTTTAAATAAAACTATCATCTTTATTTTAATTCAATCAACACTTAAACAACCGAAGAAATGAACATCATTTGTCATTCAAAAAACTTAATGATAATTTGCTCGTAAAATAAAAACCTATGGCTTTACCAAATATTTTCTCAAAGGATGTAAATGATTCAATTATTCAAAGAATCAATTCATTAACACCAGAAACCCAAGCCAAATGGGGAACTATGAATGTGGCACAAATGTTGGCTCATTGCAATGTAACTTATGAAATGGCTTATGAAAACAAACACCGTAAACCCAACTTCTTCCTCAAATTGATATTAAAAGCTTTCGTAAAAAATGTGGTGGTAAGTGAAAAAGAATACATGCAAAACAGCAGAACAGCTCCTGCATTTTTAATTACAGATGCGAAAATTTTTGAGACCGAAAAAAATAGACTCATCGCCTACCTTCAAAAAACTGTAGAATTAGGTGCAGATTACTTTGATGGAAAAGAATCACACTCATTCGGACCATTAAACAAAACCGAATGGAACAATATGTTCTACAAACACATAGATCATCACCTCAAACAATTCGGAGTTTAAATCCAGAAATTCAAAATAAAAATAGGGGAATTCTCGGTATGAGAATTCCCCTATTTATTTATTTAATTTCAATAATTGAAGACCTAATTAAATTCTTCTTTGATTCAATAAATTCACTGACTTCTCAAATCTGCCAGAAGCAAGCAGCCAGCAGCCGCATTATTTCAGTTCCGCCAACTCCTTCGGAGCCGTCTTCATTTCCTCAGGAATATCAGCAGTTAAAGCATCTAAGAAAGTAATGATTGAAT
>JBMLPO010000041.1:0-12183 GCA_049242065.1 Bacteroidia bacterium | reverse complement strand
TCTTTGGTGATGGAAGCTCTGCAACGGGTCGCCTTGCCTCACATACTTATTTACAAGCCGGCAACTATACTGTATGTTTATACAAGGTTAAAAAGGATTCAAGCTGTGCCGTTTCAAGTTGTAAAACAGTGAGTGCAATTGATTCTACTGCAAACAGTTGTTTTGCCAGATTTGAAGCTACTAAATTTGATAGTCTTGGAATCCATTATGGAAACTTCATCAATACCTCAACAGGATCTTATACGCATATCAGATGGTTCTTTGGAGCCCTGGGCACAGCAACTGGAAGTCCTTATACACAAACTTTCCCTTCAAATGGTATTTATCCTGTATGTTTAAGTGTTTATAGAATTGTAAATAATGATACTATTTGCATGAACACAACATGCAAAAATTTCAATACAGCACCAAATACCACACCTTGTCATGCTGCTTATTCTTATACTAATTTAGGTCAAAGTACATTTAACTTTACCAACCTTTCTAGCGGTAGTGGTTTGATTTATACTTGGAAAGTAAATGGAAATATTGTGGGTAGTTCAGCCAATCTAAATTATACCTTCCCATCATCAGGATTATACAATGTTTGTTTAAGTATAAGAAAAGCTGATAGCAGTTGTTCTGATGAAATTTGCAGACCTGTTTTGGTTAATCAGTATGGCACATTATCAACTTGTAATGCCAATTACTCCTATCAATCAAATCCAAATACACCTGCTCGCATTGAGTTCACCAATAACTCAAGCAGGTATGATTATGCTATTTGGGATTTTGGAGATGGAAGCAGTTCACCGGATGCCAATCCAAGTCATTTATATACTGCAAATGGTACTTATACCGTATGTTTAATGATGCTTCAAACTGCTGATTCGTGTTCAGCTATGAAATGTAAAGACATTGTAGTTGACATGGCTACAGGAATTCGTTCAACGGAAATAACCATGAACCAAGTTTATCCTAATCCATTTGAAACAAGTTTATTTGCTGAAATCCATTCACAAATTAATTCAGACATCGAAATAAATATTTACGATTTAAGCGGTAGGAAACTTTATAGCTCTAATGAATTTATCCATAAAGGAAATAACTTATTAGAAATAAATACCTCTGCTTTACCAGAAGGAATTTGTTTATTAGAAATCAAGTCTAATCAACAAAGACTGGTTAAAAAACTCATCAGAAAATAATCCTCATTCAAAGAAATAAAACCCGACAACAAGTATCAAATGTTGTCGGGTTTTTTGTTTATGTATTTGGAAAACAAAATCAGGATAGTGAGCCGTTGGTTCTATATTATTAATGATGCCGAATAAACCTGGTTAAAAATGTAATTATGAAGTTGGTGATTACACTTTTGATTTGCAAAAATTGATGATAAATCAGCGGGTATTTGTAGGATGAACAGATAAAGAAATTGCAGAACTTCAAAGACAAATTTGACTTATTTACTATTTAGGCCCTAATTATTAGCGAATTAAGACAAAGCAAACAAAACAAAAATCATTTTCAAAGGCTTGTCTTAGGCTGATAAATGTGGTAATATTGAAGCCGATTTTTAGAGAAACAACAATTATTAAATCTTCAATATGACAAAAATTAAAGTAGCCAATCCAGTGGTAGAATTGGATGGCGATGAAATGACCCGTATCATTTGGAAATTCATCAAAGACAAATTGATACTTCCATACCTTGATTTAGATATTAAATACTATGATTTGGGCATGGAATACCGTGATCAAACCAATGACCAGGTTACAGTTGATGCAGCAGAAGCAATTAAAAAATACAATGTAGGTATCAAATGTGCAACCATCACTCCTGATGAAGCACGTGTGAAAGAATTCAACCTGAAACAAATGTGGAAATCACCAAACGGAACCATCCGTAATATTCTGGATGGAACTGTATTTCGTGAGCCAATTGTTTGCAGCAATGTACCTCGTTTGGTTCCAAACTGGACAGCTCCAATTATGATTGGAAGACATGCATTTGGTGACCAATACCGTGCAACAGATTTCGTTACCAAAGGAAAAGGTAAATTAACTGTGAAATTTGAAGGTGAAGATGGAACTACTCAGGAATTTGAAGTTTACAATTTCAAAGGAGATGGTGTAGCATTAACAATGTACAATACCGATGAAAGTATCAAAGGATTTGCGCATTCATGTTTTAATATGGCATTGAGCAAAGGATGGCCTTTATACCTTTCAACCAAAAACACCATTTTGAAAAAATATGATGGTCGTTTTAAAGACATTTTCCAGGAAATTTATGCGAATGATTACCAATCTAAGTTTGAAGCAGCAGGTATTGTTTACGAACACAGATTAATTGATGACATGGTAGCATCTGCATTAAAATGGAATGGTAATTTTGTTTGGGCATGTAAAAACTATGATGGTGATGTACAATCAGATACAGTAGCACAAGGTTTTGGTTCATTAGGTTTGATGACATCTGTATTGGTAACACCGGATGGCAAAACCATGGAAGCAGAAGCTGCACACGGAACAGTAACTCGTCACTTTAGAGACCACCAAGCAGGCAAACCAACATCAACCAATCCAATTGCATCTATTTTCGCATGGACAAGAGGATTAGAATTCAGAGGTAAATTAGATGGCAATGCTGAATTGGTTCGTTTCTGCAAAGCATTAGAAGAAGTGTGTGTTGAAGTGGTTGAAAGCGGTAAAATGACTAAAGATTTAGCTGTTTGTATCCATGGTAACAAAGTGAATCATGGTGAACACTACTTGTATACTGAAGAATTTTTAGACGCTATTGATGCTGGATTAAAAGCAAAATTGGCGTAAGTAATCAACTTGTATAAAAAAGGCTGGCTCAAATAAATTTTGGGTCAGCCTTTTTTTATACTCATTTTATTCAAATAAGTTACAAAAATTACATTTTGATTTGGGTGAATAATTTTATAATTTGATCAATAATTACCTACAAATAGGTATTATTAATTCAAAAAATAAAATGATTTTTGAACACAATTTATTGAATAGACCATGAGTACCAACAATGAATTAGATGTACAAATCACATCTAAACCATCAGAAACAGATGAAGTTTATTTTGAAATCAGTTCAGCTGATGTTCCAATTGGAAGCGGCTATGGTTTTGTTCTTACAGCAGAATGTTTTGATGAACCAAACTTAAATGATCACCTTGAGTTTTCTGTTGTAATGGGTGGAGCAAATCCTTACAAATGGTATCTTAGACCAGACGATCCCAATAAGTATGATGTAGATTGGCAAACATTTGTTACTATTAAAAAAGGAGGCAAAACAGGAAAAGCACAAAAAACTTATTCCCGCTCGGCACCTAATTTTCCTAGGAAAAATTCAATATCAGTTATTGTTTGTAGCGATAAACTAATCATTGAAACCAATGCTATTCAATCAAAAGGCCAGAAATTAGTTTTAGATACAGAATCAACAGAACGGAATTTAGTTTTAAGAGTGGTAAATGATGGAACTGGAACTTATCCATATGAATATAAATTAATACAAGATGGAGTCATACACCATTTATGTGTTACTATAATTAATGAAAAAGGCGAATACGCTGACCAAGAGACAAGTTATTTGAGGGAATCTCAAAAACTGAATTAATGGAGTTTTAAACTAAATGACTAATAGTAATATTTGAACTAAACTTGAACTAATAAACTGTAATTTGATTGACAAATTAATCTTATTAATACTTGGATTTAGCTTACTCCTCAATCAACATAAGCTTTATGCAAAAAGTGATAGTTTAAATATTCAAAATTGCATAGAGGAAGCGAGAGGAATCATCAATAAAGACATGGCTCAGGCCAAGCTTTTATTGAATCAATCATTAAATCAATCACGGTTAATCAATAACAAATACCTACTTGCGAAATCGCAATTGTATTTATCGCAATGGTATTACAAGAAATTAAATGAAGATTCGGGAAGCTATTACTGGAATCACGCTTTTTCATTTGCTAATTATACTTCCAATCAGAACATCTTATGTAGGTTATTTATCATCAAAGCAAATTACTTTCATGATATTGGGAAATTAGATACATCCACCTTCCTTCAGTTATCAGCATTAAAATTTGCCAAAAAAAGTAGTGATAGTTCTGATCTGGTTAGGTGCTTGGTAAATGTTGGCGTTTGTTTTGCAGAAGCGGGAAAGCAGGAGATAGCTCGTAATTACTGGCTTCAAGGATATCAATTGGCAAGAAATGATGACTACCATCGAGCAATATTTTGTGAAAACTTAGGCAATTCATATAGTGAAAACTTAGACTATTCAAAAGCAATACAATATTACTCAGAAGCAATTCTGCTATTTAAAAAACTGAATAATTTTGAAGATCTATTAGAATCAAAAATGAACCTGGGGACTATCTACCAGGAAATGAACAAACCACTTAAGGCAATTGATATATACACCTCCTGTCTTGATGGCTTTCAAAATCAGGGAAACCAAGAAAACTTATGTACCTGTTACGAAAATATCGGGGTGTCTTATTTTAGTTTGAAACAAAGTTCAAAAGCAATTGAATACTTATTAAAAGCAAACAAATTGGCAAATGAACTTAATGATATTTACAAAATTAGCAGTACTTCAAAACATCTTGCCATTGCTTATGAGTTAAATGGGAATTACAAAAAAGCATATGAATTCCAAACAGTATATGATAACTACTTTGATACATTGTATTCCATAGAAAGTGCCAGTAAAATAGAAGAACTCAATACGCTTTATCAAACAGAAAAAAAGGAACAAGCCATAGTACAATTAGAAAAAGAAAAGGAAAATGAACGGAAGCAAAAGCAATTATTGATATTTGCTTTTATCAGTTTTGGACTTGTGGCTGTATTGTTAATCTACATTTTCATCCTTCGATTCAAAAAACAAAAACTATTGAAGGAGAAAAACGAAGAAATCCATCAACAAAAACTAAGTGAATTAATAAAATCACAGGAGTTAAAATCAATAAATGCCATGTTAGAAGGAGAAGAACGTGAACGAGCTCGAATATCCGCAGATTTGCATGATAGATTAGGAGCGATCCTATCAACTATCAAACTTGGTTTTAGTTCCATGGAAACTAAGATTGGACAAATTATAGAAATCAATTCAAATCAATACAATAATACATTAAAGTTAATTGATGAAGCTGTTGATGAAGTACGCATTATTTCTCACAACCTAGCCTCCAATGTTTTGGTTAATTTCGGATTAGAGCTTACATTAAATGATCTCAAGAATACCATTGAAAACAATACTCCATTAAAAGTAAATATTTCATTAAATGGATTCAACAACGATCGACTACAAACAAACCTAGAAATAAGCATTTATCGCATCATTCAAGAGTTATTAAATAACTGTTTGAAGCATGCGAAAGCCACACAATTCAACATTGAAATAAGTAAAACCGCGAATGAAATTATTGTCATAGTAAGTGATAATGGAATAGGTTTTAATACCAAGCAAGCAAATCAAAAAGGTGGGCTAGGATTGAAAAACCTTCAAGCAAGAGTTTTACAACTAAAAGGCAATTTACATATAGATAGTGATAAAGGAAACGGCAGTACATTTATAATTGAAATCCCATTCTTATGATAAAGATATTAATAGTTGATGATCACCAAATGTTTATTGATGGAATCTATTCTATCTTTTCCACTTCTGATGAAGTTAAAGTAATAGGACATTGTATAAATGGAAAAGAAGTCTTAAAACTATTAGCAGTAGATAAACCAGATGTACTTTTACTCGATGTAAATATGCCCGATTCCAATGGCTTAAAAACATGTATCAATATTCAATCTAAATATCCTGAAATTCCCATTCTTGTGTTAAGTATGTACAATACACAAGAAATTGTAATGAGCTTATTTAGGGCTGGTGCAAAGGGATATATATTGAAAAACTCAAGTAAAATAGAGCTATTAGAGGCCATAAAAACTGTCCATAATAAAATGAATTATATAGGAGTAAGTATTGATTTAGCGCTTATAAACAATAGTTCATTTGAGAAGAATATCATGTTATCAGAGCGCGAGATTGAGATAGTTCGATTAATTGCAAAAGGCCATTCCAATGAAAGCATTGCTGATTTACTGTTTTTGAGCATTCATACCATTAAAACGCATCGCAAAAACATGTTATCAAAACTTAACTTCAACAGTACTGCAGAACTCATCAAATATTGCAGTGATATGGGATTGTTATGAAAAAATTCCAGGGAAAATAGTTCTACAACGAAGTCATTTCGCAACTTCAAGTTTATGTGATGGCTTGAAGTGCCTGTATGGACTACTAAATCAACTATCATTTACTTCAATTGAATGAATACAAATTGATTAAAACAATCAATAAAAAAGAAATTCAAACCCTATCCAAAATACATTCAAATAGGTATTTTATGTGATAATATAAGCCATCATCTTTGATAAGCTAGTTGACATGACGCTTTTACAGCACTTAAAATTAAATAGTTTTAAACTTAATAAACAACAAATGGAAAATCAGTACAAAATCAACCAAGTTAAATTAGATTTTAAATTAATATTAATAATAATTCTTATTAGTGGATTTTTTTCAAATTGCGCAACAGTAAAGACAGATTTCTCTAATAAACCCAAAAAAGAAGCAACAATTGTTTATTATTTGCCCGAGAGTCTAATTAAAATAAAAGTTAAAACAAAAGTAGCTGTTGTATATAATTCAGATAAAACTATAAAGGATAAACCATATATCATTGAACAAAGTTTTTTAATTTCTACCGAAACAATTGCCGAAACAGAAAACTTACTTTCATTAAATTACAATCCAAATCCATTCATGTCGGATGAAATAAAGTATAGCGTTAACTCAAAAGGTCTCCTTGAGTCAGTTAAAGCAATAACAGAAGATAGAACTCCTGAAATTATATCAAAAATTGCAGAAGCACCACAAATTGTATTTGGAGTTTCTGATAATACCATGATGTTTACAGACAATCATCCAGAGATTGTAAAAATAAAAGAATTTACTTCTGATTTTATAATTAGAGCCTCTACAATTTCTAATTCAAAAAAGACAAATAACTGGAAAATACTTATTTTGAATGAATTAGACAGCAGCAAATTACCTAAAGTGGTTGATGCACAATTTTCAATTCGAACAGAAGAAGCATCATCCAATGAAAAAGCAATTTCACTTTCAACACTAGTTGACAATTGTTGCTCCTCAAATACTAAAGTTGATGGAATACTTACTAGACCACTTAAGAACATTTCTCTAAAAATTGAATCCAACATTGATACTGAAGATTCAAGTAATACACCTACAACAATTATTGCAATCGCCGATAAAACAAAACTTATTGTCATCCCCATTAAAAGAACTGCCTTTGTCAAAAGAACAAACAAACTTGAATTTCAAGATGGATTTATTCTCTCAAACGAAATCGTTAAACCATCTTCAGTAGAAGGTTTTGTTTCTATACCAATTAAGATTGCTAAAGCTGTTGTTTCAATTCCAGCAGAATTAGTCCAATTCAAGATAGACAATACAAAAAGGTTAGATGACTTAGAAAAAGCAAAACTGGGCTATGAAAAATCCATGTTAGAAAATCAAAAATTTGAACTAACAAAACAACAAGAAATTGAAAAAGTAAAATTAGAAATTCAAAAAACTGATTTATCAAATAACCTTGAACTACAAAAATTAAAGTTGGAATTACAAAACAACTTATTAGAAGCTCAAAAAAAGCAATTAGAACTTCAAAAAGCTTTAGCAGAAATTAAAACTCTGATTGAAGAAAAGAAATTGAGAAAATAGCTAATCGAATTAAATCACCTTCTATATAAATTTGAACCTATTTGCTTGTTTTAAAAAGGAAAATTAAAACCTGGCAATTGGAAATCTCTCTTCATCAAAAACTAGTTAAAGCTCCAATGATAATTTTTGCTGAAATATGGTTTAACGACCCTAATTCCGATTAAAGAACTTTTGAAATGGGCCTACAAATATTTTCGGTCCTTCTTTATATAAGTTAAGTCAGCCTATGTCGTCAGACTGCCCATTTCTTAGTCTTCTACCCACTCTCTGAGAAATCAATTTTACAAACTGTTTTTAAGTAATTTTTTTATGAAAAAGTCACCTTTAAATGGAATAAATTTAGAAATAGACAGATCTATAGAAGAAACATGTAGAGTAGCAAATGAGTCTACTAGATTAACTCGATCTGTATTATATGTTCTTATTTTTGTGAGTGGTCTTGCTTCTTTATCTTTATGGAATTCAAGACGCGGATCTTGGAATTTACATCGACAAAATGCAATTAAAAATAGTTTGTTAATAGAAGTAGATTCGCTTAGAATTTTGAATAAGAAAATTCAGGATTTGGCAATTCTTGATATGCAAAGTAAAAAATCAAATGATAGCATTGACTGCAATGTGAAACTTGAAAAACTCAATCATGATATTTTAATCATGAAAGAGAATATATACTACAAACGCTCCGAATTAGATAAAATACTAAAAGTAATAACCGAAAACGATCGAAGAGTTCATATTCCTGTATTAGGAACATCACTAGATATCAATGATCTGGGCGCAGTTACAGGTTTAAGCTTGTCAATCTTGTTACTGATATTACTATTTACTTTTGGAAGGGAATATACCAATTTGATGGTGGCATTTATTTCCATAACAGAACGATATACCGACTTTTCAAATGCCAATTTGTTTAAAAAAACGTTTAAAAATTTAGCTCCAAACGAACAGAAGAACTTTGTAAGTTATGACGACTTCCTTAAACAAGTAAATAAAACAAGAAGGAAACATCACTACAATTATTTATCAATGAATGAAATTTTCACATTGCCTCCTATGTCAAATAATATTCAGCATACCTCTAGCAAAAGGGTTTTAGCCTATTTAGTTTTCTTAATACCCTTTACAGTACAGTTGGTTATTTTTTTCTATGATTTCTTTACTCGTGAATTAGGATTCAAATTAGATGTAGATTCAACATTAATAACTATTATGCTAGATGCTGTGTTTGGTGTAATCATAACTACCCTAACTTATATGTGTTTAAAGAAAAAATATCAATATGCCAATCTTTGGGACGAATTCTATTCTAATCAATTCAAGTATAGATCTAATTAAAAATACCAAACAAAATTATTGAAACTATGAAGCTATTTCTTTAGAACAAGCTTATGCAATAATAAAAGCTGGATAATTATTGAGTGTTATAAAATATACACTCACATTTAGGTGTGTGTTACATTGAATCACAAAATATCAAATAGGTTTAGCCATTAAGTTTCCAGTTCATAAGTACCTATTTTGAATCATCAGTTTCTCCTTCCTCAAACCAAAACCCAGTTTCGTAAAATGAGAACAAGTTTTGTAAAACAGATAAAATATAGAATTACTGATTGATGAGTTTTGTGAGCATTATGAAAAAACCAAAACTCTTAGTATTCTTCCTTTTACTTGGTACAGCTTTGTTTGCTCAAACAAATCCATCCCCGATGCAAACAAGATTCTTCCAACACAGCAATAATTCAAGTAGTGAAAGTGTTGTAAAGGCTCTCATCTATGGTGAAAAAACTTATGTCCTATTAAACACTGTAGACAGTATTGATTTAGATTATGGCCCAGGAAAAGCTGTTTTTAGTCCTGAATTCCAAGGTAACCATGCTATGATATTAGCCTGCTACGACATCAAAGGCGCTTTTTTATGGGGCAAAATACTTGGTCAAGGCACTAGCACACAATTTGGAGCAAATTTTGTTCAAGGTGAAGAAATGGAATTCATTGATGGTGGGATAGTTATAACAGGTACTGGCAACGGTTCAGTTCAATTAGACCCTGCTAGAACACCTGCAGGAGAGTTTCAATTAGCCAATAAACAGTTTATTGCTTCTTATACTGTAAATGGAGATTTTAAATGGGCCAAAGCCCAGCAAATAGGTTTTGCTTATTTCAAAAAACTTCAGACCAATAAAAATCAAGACAAAATTTATATTCTTGGCTACTGTGCAGGTATTGCAGATATAGATTTTGGTAGTGGAAGTGTATTAATTGGAACAGCACCCACCAATACCTACTCAACATTTGTACTTGTAATTAGTACCAATGGAGAATACCTCAACCATTATGCGATTAAACCTGCTGAAAATGCGAGTACTCCAGGAACTACCTTACCCGGCGACTTTCTTGTTTTCTCTGAAGGAAAAAATAGTAGAATTCTGTTTACTGGATCTTACAATGGAAGTCTAACTGATGGAGCCACTTTAAATCTTAACACTGAAACAAATAAAAAAGGTGCATATATCATCAAAATAAATGATGGCGGAAACTATATCAGTCACCAACTACTTTCATCATCCGAAGAAATTGAATTACCAAGTATATCTATTCAAACAGATATGGGGACATTAACTAACTATTTAGTTACTGGAACTTTTGCTAATGACCTTACCATTGGTAACCAAACTATATCAGGGTATGGTATTAACAATTCTGATTTATTTATCGCAAACTTTAATGCGAATGATAGTTTAATCTGGACTAAAACCATACAAGGACAAGGATTAACAAAAGGACGTAAAATTATTTCAGGAAGATTTACTTTACCAGGGGAAGTAACAGCGAAAAAATTAAATGTTGTTGCTGCCACTACTTTTAGAATGGGGAATGTAAATGATGATCTAGACCCAGGGCAAGCAGAGCTTAAATTCAACTCCCCAAAAGCAATTGCAGTTTTATACTTTGACGAAGATGGTAAACTTGTAATGCACAATAAAATTGAACATTTACAAACAGCAGGCACAATAGAACTGAAAAATATGCACTTGGATTATATGGGAGAAATGGTACTTTCTGGTAATTTTCAAATTGCCTTAGACATGGAAGACTTTCCTTATCTAAATGATACCATTTTAAGTAAAAACAATTCAATTGATTTCTTTGTAAAAAGATTTCATTACTGCAATGATACCATTTCAATTAGCAACAACAATACAAGCATCACTGTCCAATTCAGTCCACTCAATACGGATGCCGATTTTACTTGGATAAATGTAAATACAGAGAAAAAAGTTAAAACCTCAAAAGAAACAAGTTTTACTCCTTCCGAAGCAGGAAAATACCTTGTTATACGAGTAAAAGATGATTGTAGAGCTATTAGTAATATGGTTGAATATGGCGTGAGCTCAGTTCAAAACATGAGTTCTAAAAACAAACAACTTTTATTCTATCCTAATCCAGCAAATGATTATGTAAATGTATTGATGGATGAAAACAGGAATGGAGAATGCAAATTAAAGGTTTATACGCTTACTGGAGCATTCATAAAATCTGATAACTTACAATGGAATAATGGAAAAGCGCTCCTAGACATCACCACATTGAAAGAAGGTATGTATATATTAGAACTTGAGTTGAATGATAGCAGAAGTAGTGCGTATTTCATCAAAAACTAAATGAGGGAATAAGATCCTATAAAAGCACCAATCAGTGAGTATGATTGGTGCTTTTTTTTAAAATAAACCTATTTTACGCTACTTGTTTTAAACCCGAAAATAATTTGTACTTCAAAATCAATAAATTCATAAATAGAGTTGTATATCTGTTTTTACTTTTCTTCACTCATGTAGCATGTCTTCATGCTCAACAGCTTGTGCATACAAGCTTAGAGGTTGCTTCTGGCTTGCCAAGTCCAACGGTTTATGATATCTCACAAGATGTAAATGGATTTATGTGGATTGCAAATGGAAAAGGACTTTGTAGGTTTGATGGCCTGAGGTATTTACAATTAGAAGGTAAACTATTACAAGGAAAAAGTCTAAGTAATATCAATTGGGTAAAAGGAAAACTAGTATGCCAAGACTTTAGTGGCAACTTTTATTCGATTAAAAACAATGAATTGGTAAAAATTGATGGCATTAAGAACTATGGTTCGTATGTAAGCTCATTTACATGGAAAAACGGATTGATTTTTACCAATAATAATTCCCTTAAGTATTTTGACTTAAATCAAAAGAAAAAAGAGGTACTTCATCAAGGAACATCAATTCGATCAGCATTTACTATTGATAAAGACGGCTTCTACTTTCTCTCCAAGGATTGTATTTGGAAATTGTCTCAGAATTCTAAATCCTCCATACTATAAAAGTTCCATCT
>JBMLPO010000040.1:0-4368 GCA_049242065.1 Bacteroidia bacterium | reverse complement strand
CCAAAATAAAATATAAATAGCCAGTTAGTAGTTCACTTTTCTTTCTTAGGTTTTCAATTCCAGCCTTATCAAAAATTTCTAATGATGCTTTGTGAATGGCCATTGGAAAAATTTGCGCATTACTTAATTGCCAACCAGCAGCACCTTCCATAGGAATAAAGCCTTTTTTCATTTGAAATCTGCTCGATTCTTCATGTCCCCACCAACCAGCAAATCTTACCAATTCAGGATTATTGGCATGACGCTCATGAACAAAAACGCCACTGGTTCCGCCTGGTCCTGAATTCAAATATTTATATGAACACCAAACCGCAAAATCTGGTCCCCATTCGTGTAGTTTTAGGTGAAGATTTCCTGCAGCATGAGCCAAATCAAATCCCACTTTTGCACCCACTGCATGTGCCTTTTCGGTGATAGATTTCATGTCGAAGGCTTGACCCGTTAAATAGTTTACACCACCCATCATGACTATGGCAAGACTGTCTTTGTTTTCTTCAATTTTGGCAAGAATATCTTCTGTCCTTAATGTAAATTCACCATCTCTAGGAGTCAATTCAATGATGGCATCATCTGGATGTAATCCATGAAAACGTGCTTGAGTTTCCATGGCATATTGGTCTGATGGAAACGCAGACACTTCCATCATGATTTTATATCGTTCTTTGGTTGGCTTGTAAAAGCTCACCATCATGAAGTGTAAATTGGCAGTGAGGTTATTCATGATAACAACCTCTTTGGGTAATGCACCAACAACTCTAGCAGCTTTTTCAGTTAGAAAATGATGGTAATACATCCAAGGGTTTTTACCTCTAAAATGCCCTTCAACCCCTAGCTCAGCCCAATCTTTTAGTTCTTGGTCGATGGCTTCTTTTGCCGATTTAGGTTGTAAGCCCAATGAATTTCCACAAAGGTATATTTGGTCTTTTCCTTCATGTTGAGGAATATAAAATTGGGAACGAAATGATTTTAGTTCATCTTTTTCGTCCATTTCTTTGGCAAAGGATAGCTCATTCAAAAATTGCATACTACTTGAATTATCGGGCAATTTTAAGCTAAATCTACCTCAATCCGAAAATTAAACTCAAATATTCAGATTGAAAAATGATGCTCCATGTTTGTGAATTTAAAATACTCTAATGGATTCCTAAATTAGGCCTAATATTGATGCCTACACCAAAGGTGTTTATGCGGATACTTCCATAATAGGTCTGGTTCATACCAAATACAAAAGCATCTAATCTTATTTTAGGTTGATTGAGCCAAGCATAAGCGAGTTTGAAATTGATTTCTTCTCTTGCTTTTGTTCCCGAATTGCCCGCATACAAATACTCAAAACCCACTTGAAAACGGTCTTTGAAATAATAATCTGTAGAGCCAGAAAACAAGGACCAATCTTCCCCGATGGGATCGAAGTAAGCGCCTGTTCCTACTCTTAAGTTGAGGTGTTTATTGTTGATTAGATTTAACTGTAGATACCTCAAGTCAAAGGTGTTCATGGATGTTAAATTACCATTTGAATTTCTTTGAACAAAATTGTTCAGCCTGCAATCGAAGCTGAAAACACCAGTATTGTAACCGATTTTGCCAGCGTATAAATTCAGGTTTCCTGGTTCAAAACCAGTTCTCAAATCCAATTCAAATCCTTTGTTCCTATAAACTTGTCGTTCTACTTGTTTTGAATTGTACTTACCATTGGCGGTGTAAATAATTCCACCCAAAAGATTGAAGCAAAAGCCTCCTAATCCGCTGCCTCCGTCATTTAGATTTTGTTGGTCTTGATGATTGTTATGCTGCCCATTATGATGATTAGGCACCGAGTTCTTTTCACTTTGCTCTTTTGCTTTTTGTGCCTCTTTTTTGATGGATTCTATTTCTTGGCCAAAGCTGCATTCAGCTGAGCAGAATAGTAAAAGTAGGAGTATAAGTTGCTTCATAGGCTTTGACAAACAATTTTGATGCCAAAAGTTAAGAGTCTAATTGTGATTTATTGAAAAATCATGCTTTACTTTATCAAATCCCAACTGTGATCGCCCAATAACTTAACGCTTGCCAAATGTTTTCCAATTTTTTTACTTCTTCCCCATTCATTAGGACCTATTAATGAAAGTTTATAATGATCTTCATTTTCGTAAACATGGTAAATCTGGCCAATAACAGGTGTAAAGCGCATGTCTGATTGGTAGATTTTTTCAGATACCTGCAAACGTTTTTCAATATCACGCACTTGTTCCATGATCAAATCAGCTTGCTTTTTGAGCATGGCCATTTCCTGGTTGGCATAATGGTGCATGGCTTCAACAGCGTTGGTTTTGATTTGATTTTTGTCTTCAGGCCTAATAATAGGTGAACCAACACTCAATGGCATTGGCGACAAAGAAGATGGTCCTACATAACTGCCGTCTTCATCCAGAAATTCTTTTTCTTCTTTCATTTTCAGTACTTATTTAACTAAAATAAGAGTGAATTGTTTGATGAGTCTCTAATTCAAATTTAAAACGCACCCTGCATTTCTAGAAATATAATTTTTAATAGGGCTCAGCCTATTCATTTTGAGTCAAATCCTCATCATTTAAGAAAACACTAAAACTATAAATACATAGAATGGTTAGATTTGTGAGTTAATCATAATCAAATATGCAAGTTGAGGTAGATATAGACCAAAATTCAGGCTTTTGTTTCGGAGTAGTTTTTGCTATTCAAATGGCGGAAGATATCTTAGATGAAGAGGGGCATTTGTATTGTTTGGGTGATATTGTTCACAATGATGAAGAGGTAGCCCGTCTTAAAGCAAAAGGACTTGAAATTATAGACCATACGCAATTGCAAGATTTACCACAAAACTCTAAAGTACTCATTAGAGCGCATGGTGAACCACCTGAAACTTATCAATTGGCTTTGGATAAAAAAATTGAATTGGTTGATGCCAGTTGCCCAGTTGTTCTCAAATTACAAAACCGTGTTCGCGAAGCTTATAATGATGATGAACAAATTCTCATCTATGGAAAACATGGCCATGCTGAGGTAAAAGGTTTGGTTGGACAAACTAATGGTGAAGCTATTGTGATTGAAAAATTTGAGGAATTGGAACAACATGAACTCCCAAAAAAGATTCAATTATTCAGTCAGACCACCAAACGTACAAAGAACTTATACGCTTTAAGAGAAAATTTAGAAAGTCGCGGAATTGAAGTTGATTTCAACGATACGCTTTGCAGACAAGTGAGTAACAGAGATATACAATTGAGAGATTTTGCTAAGGCTTATGATAAAATTGTATTTGTTGCTGGATTGAAGTCATCAAATGGAAAAGTACTCTATGATGTATGCAAAGACAATAATGAAAATACCTATTTTGTGAGCCACAAAGATGAGTTGAATAAGGATTGGTTTAAAGATGGTGATCGCATTGGTATTTGCGGCGCAACTTCAACTCCTCAATGGCAAATGGAAGAAATCAAAGAAAAATTACTCGCACTATAATATGAAAAAATACTTTTTTATCACTTTTACATTGGCTTTTATTGGCATTCTGGTTTACAGTTTTTCCGAGGCTGGTATCAAGAACAATTCAAATTCAATTACTGCTACTCAGAAGAATTTCTACGATTACGCCATCAAATCTTTGGATGGAAAACGTGATTTGAAAATGGCTGATTTCAAAGGTAAGTATGTATTATGCGTGAACGTGGCCAGCGAATGTGGTTATACCAAACAATATGAAACATTACAGAAGTTACAAGAACAATTCAAAGACAAATTAGTTATTGTAGGTTTTCCTTGTAATCAGTTTGGCGGACAAGAACCAGGAACAGCCGAAGAGATTCAAACTTTTTGCAAAAAGAACTATGGTGTTACTTTTCCTTTAACAGAAAAAATTGAAGTAAAAGGAAACAATACCCATCCTATTTACCAATGGTTATGTAATGAGTCTTTAAATGGAAAAGGTTCTGCAAACGTAAAATGGAACTTCAACAAATTCCTTATTGGTACTGATGGAACTTGGTTGGCTTATTTCCCATCATCAGTTGATCCGTTAAGTGAAGAAATTACTTCGAAAATGAAATAGATTTTATATCAATATTCTAAAAAAAATCCCCCTGATAGATTTGTTTCATCAGGGGGATTTTTTTTTCTTACCTAAAGAGAGCGGTCTCTTTAAAGCAATATTTTATAGCTTAGAATCTATTACGAATACAATGGAAACAATTTCATCATTTCGTTCACTTCGCCTCTAACCGATTTTAATACAGCTTCATCTTCAGGATTCATCAATACTCTATCGATTACATCAACTACTTGTTGCATGTTGTTTGCCATCAATCCTCTGCTGGTAATAGCTGCTGTACCAATTCTAATTCCTGAAGTAAC
>JBMLPO010000039.1:0-5764 GCA_049242065.1 Bacteroidia bacterium | reverse complement strand
AATCTTGCTACAGAAAAAAAATCTAAAAATGCCAAATTGATTAAAATTCCAATCATCATGGATTCTGGCAGGTTTAAATCAGAGGAAAATAATATTGAAACCAGATTTAAAAACCGTTTTGTATTTCATGCCGGAACATTAACAGAAGAAAAAGATGGTATCATTCAGGTTTTTGAAGCGATAGCTCGTGTAATTAAAGAAAAGGACCCTCAACTTAAATTTGTTCTTTCAAATAAAATTACCCTGCCTGCTGTTATACATAAAATCGATTCTATCATAGAAAAATATGGTATCAAAGACAATGTAATTTTTCATAACCATTTATCTAAAGAGCAGATGGATGAAAATTTAAGAACCTGCACTTTGGTTATCATTAACAAGCCTGATAACAAGCGAAACTCTTACAATTTTGCAACAAAATTAGGTGAGTACATGAGTTATGGAATTCCAATCATCAGCACCCCTGTTGGTGAAGCTGCCAAATACTTTGAAGATAGAAAAAATGCACACGTTGTAAATTCAACAGATGTAGATGCATTGGTGCAAAGAATAGGAGAGATTTTGGATAACCCAACAGCTGCAGTTGAATTAGGAAACATGGGAAGAAAAACAGCCACTGAAAATTTCGATTTCAGGTTGTATTCCAAAGACTTGTTAAACTTCTTTTCATCATTGAAATAATACCCAATACAGATAAAATAATAAATCAATCACACATGAATATCACAAATAAAAAATTATTAATTACCGGAGGAACAGGTTCATTTGGTAATGCTGTTCTGAGAAGATTCTTAAATGAAGGTTTTAGTGAAATCAGAATTTTTAGTCGCGATGAAAAAAAGCAAGATGATTTGCGTAAACGTTTAGGTAGCCCTAAAGTTAAATTTTATATCGGTGATGTAAGAGATGTCAATAGTGTTGATGCTGCTGTAAAAGGTGTGGATTATATCTTTCATGCTGCTGCATTAAAACAAGTTCCATCTTGTGAGTTTTTCCCAATTGAAGCAGTAAAAACAAATGTACTTGGTACTGATAATGTGTTGGCATGTGCTGAAAAATACGAAGTTCAAAAAGTAGTGGTTTTAAGTACCGATAAAGCAGCATATCCTATCAATGCAATGGGTATGAGTAAAGCTTTAATGGAAAAAGTTACTGTTGCCAGATCAAGAAACCTTGATGACAATAAATCTATTTTCTGTGCAACCAGATATGGTAATGTAATGGCTTCAAGAGGTTCAGTGATTCCTTTGTTTATTCAACAAATTAAGGATGGTCAACCTTTAACGCTTACTGACCCTAATATGACTAGATTCATGATGACACTTGAAGAGGCAGTTGATTTGGTTTTATTTGCTTTTGATCATGCCAAACAAGGTGATTTATTTGTTCAAAAAGCACCTGCTGCAACTATCGAAGTTTTAGCAAAAGCTTTATGTGAATTATATGGTGCCAAAAACGAAATCAGAGTTATTGGTCAACGTCATGGTGAAAAATTATATGAAACTTTGGTAAACAAAGAAGACATGGCTAAATCATTGGATTTAGGTGGATATTACCGTATTCCTGCTGATAACCGTGACTTGAATTACAATGCTTATTTCTCTGAAGGTATTTCACTTGAAAACAGTTTAGAAGAATACCATTCTCATAATACTGAAAGATTGGATGTGGAAGGAATGAAACAATTATTATTAAAACTTCCATTAATCCGCAAAGAGGTTTTAGGTGAAAATTGCGAACAATATCCTGATTAATAAAAACAATGATTAGAGTTGGAATAACAGGGCAAAATGGTTTTGTTGCTTACCATTTATACCAAACAATTCATTTATTAAATACAGAATTTAGTCTTGTCGATTTCGACAGGTCTGCTTTTGAAGATGAAAATAAATTAAGAGAGTTTGTATCAAATTGTGATGTCATTGTACACCTGGCCGGAATGAACCGTCATGAAAGTCAGCAAGTGATTTATGATACCAATGTTAGATTGGCTCAATCTCTTGTTGATGCATTAGAATATACAGGAAACAAACCTCATGTTTTATTCAGTTCATCTACTCAAGAAGGATTGGATAATTTATATGGCAATTCGAAAAAACGTGCAAGAGAAATACTTGCAACATGGGCCAATAAAAATGGAGCAGTTTTCTCAGGATTATTGATTCCAAATGTATTTGGTCCTTTTTGCAAACCTGAGTACAATTCATTCATTGCTACTTTCTGCCACAAACTAGTTACAGGTGCTCAACCTGAAATTAAAGTAGACAGTGAAGTGAATCTGATTTATGTGGGAGAATTGGTAACACAGATTATCGAAACCATCAGAAATAAAAACAATCAGATTTCTAATGATGAACCAGTAGTTATTCCGTATACAAGCTCAAACAAAGTTTCTAAAATACTTGAATTACTTGTTTCTTATAAAGAGAATTATTTCGATAATGGTATCATCCCTGAATTGAACAATCAGTTTGAATTAAATTTGTTCAATACATTCAGATGTTACTTCCCGCATAAAGAATATTTCCCCAAATATTTCAAGAAAAACATCGACCCAAGAGGTGCATTTGTTGAAGTAATCAGATTAGGAATTGGTGGTCAGGTTTCATATTCAACCACCGTTCCCGGAATTACTCGTGGTAACCATTTTCATACCAGAAAAATTGAAAGATTTGCTGTCATCAAAGGCAAAGCAAAGATTCAATTAAGAAAAATTGGTAGCTCAGAAGTATTCGATTTTTACCTGGATGGTGAATCGCCATCTTATGTAGATATGCCAATCTGGTATACCCACAATATCGAAAATATTGGAGAAGAAGAATTATTAACCATTTTCTGGATCAATGAGCATTATAATCCTGCTGATCCTGATACATTTTTTGTTGTAGTTTAAAAAAGCATTCATGAAAAAAGTTAAAGTTATTACCGTTGTCGGAACCCGTCCCGAAATTATCAGATTAGCCAGAGTAATGGCAAAACTCGATGAATCTCCGGCCATCGAACATATCACAGTTCATACAGGTCAGAATTACGATTATGAACTAAATGAAGTTTTTTACAGCGATTTAGGTATCAGAAAACCTGATTATTTTTTAAATGCTGCAGGTGAAACTGCTACGGGTACTGTAGGTCAAATTCTAATCAAAATTGAACCAATTCTTCAAGCTGAAAAACCGGATGCATTTTTGGTTTTAGGTGATACCAATTCTTGTTTATGTGCTATCCCTGCTAAGAAAATGCATATTCCTGTTTTCCATATGGAAGCAGGAAATCGTTGTTTCGACCAAAGAGTACCTGAAGAAACAAACAGAAAAATTGTTGACCATATTTCAGATATCAATCTTACCTATAGCGATATAGCAAGAGAATATTTATTAAGAGAAGGAGTTTCACCTGATAGAATTATCAAAACAGGTTCTCCAATGTTTGAGGTATTGCATCATTATTTACCTGCCATTCAACAATCAGATGTATTACAAAAAATGAATCTTGAAAAAGGTAAATATTTTGTTGTTTCATCACACCGTGAAGAAAATATCAATAGCGATAAAAACTTCAATGGTTTAATGGAATCTTTAAACGCATTGGCTGATAAATACCATTATCCAATTATTGTAAGTACACATCCTCGTACAAGAAAAATGATTGAATTGAAAAAGGTAGAAGTAAGAGACGAAATTCAGTTTTTAAAACCAATGGGTTTCATCGATTACAATGCTTTACAAATTAATTCATTTGCTGTATTATCAGATAGTGGAACCATTTCAGAAGAATCTTCAATTCTAAACTTCCCGGCATTAAATATCAGAGATGCACATGAACGTCCTGAAGCTATGGAAGAAACTGCTGTAATGATGACAGGTTTAAATCCTGAAAGAATTATGCAGGGAATTGTTCAGTTGAGATATGAACTGGAAGCAGGTAAAAGAATATTCAGACCAGTAAACGATTACAGCATGCCTAATGTGGCTGATAAAATGGTAAGAATTATTGTTTCTTATGTTGATTACGTGAAAAGAGTAGTCTGGAGCGAAACCCGCTAATTCTAAAAATCAATTTAGTTATTCAGCCTAAATAGGAAATTTGTTTTTCATCTCTTTCCATTAAAACTACTCTTAAAAAGAATGGCCTTAGCCAAAGTAAATATTGCGTTTGTTACAGATAGTTTAAACATTCCGAACTGGGAGTTTAAGATGATTGAAAAGGTACTTGCATTGCAAAATGTTCAGGTAGTATCAATCGTTCATCAAAATTCAAACAAAAATTCTATCGGCTATTTTGGAGGTAATATTAATAGTAAAAATAGTTTCTTGTTGAATTGGTTTTATAAGTTTGAAACACGTTTGTTTAAACAAGCACAATCAGCTTTAAAACAAAAAAAAATACAGGAACTACTTACACAGTGTGATATTATAAAGTTAGAAAACTCAAAGGATGAAAGTGCAATAAGCAAGTTAAAAAAACTTGATGTAGATATTTTTGTTCAACTGGGATTTTCCGAGACTCCTCAATTTTGTTATAATCTGGCAAAATTTGGAGTTTGGAAATACTTTTTTGGCAATTTGGAAAGAGCAGATTTTGGCCCTCCGGGATTAATTGAAGTTTTGAATAAAAAGCCTGATTCTTATTTAGGATTGATTGGATCTAAAGACAATAAAAATTGGTATTTATTAAATGATACTTATTCGTGCACAGATAAAATAAGTTGGTTAAATAATTTAAGTAACAGCCTTAACAAAGCGGCCTCATTTTTATCTCGTAAGTTAAATGAACTACTTAGTTTGGGTAATGATGATTTTTACTTAAAATCGGCTACACAATTAAATTCCGCTCAGCTTCCTAAAAGTTTTGATTATTCAGGTTTAGGTTCAATTAAACTGATTTTCGGATTAATCTCAGTTTATACTGATTTTATTCGAGCTAAAATAGCCAATAAAAAATACTTCAAACAGTGGGTATTGTATATTGGAACCAATACAGGTTCAAATTCTAAACCTGATTTTTCTACCTATGATATCATTCTTCCTCCAATTGATAGGTCATGGGCAGATCCATTCCTTTATACAAGAGAAAATAAGAACTATCTATTTATTGAAGAGTATATTTTCACTACCAAAAAAGGATTTCTTTCTGTAATGGAATTGCATGAAGATGGAACTTATTCTAATCCAATTAAAGTATTAGAAACAGATTACCATTTGTCATATCCATTTTTGATTGAAGATGAAGGCAAGTTATATATGATACCAGAAACATCTCAACACAATACTATTGAATTGTTTGAATGTGTGAATTTTCCTTTGGAATGGAAATTGAATAAATTAATTAAATCAGATATCTGTGCTGTTGATTCAACCATCATTAAAAGAGATGGTTTGTATTGGATGTTTAATAATATCAAAGAAAACAAAGGTGCTTCAAGTCACGATGAATTGTTTTTGTTTTATGCTAATAGTTTAACAAGCGACAATTGGATTGCTCATCCGCAAAATCCTATTGTGTCTGATGTAAGAGGATCAAGGCCAGCCGGAAATATCATAAATGAAAATGGTAAGCTTTTCAGAGTAGCACAAAATTGTTCAAATCATTACGGTTATGGTATGCAAATAGCTGAAATCATAGAATTGAATAAAGATACCTATTCTGAAAAGATAGTGAGTTCAATTCATCCTAATTTTAATAAAGATGTTATTTCAACTCATACTTATAATGTAATTGGAAATAAAGCAATTATTGATGCTCAAATCAATAGAAAAAGGAAGTA
>JBMLPO010000038.1:0-4369 GCA_049242065.1 Bacteroidia bacterium | reverse complement strand
ATGAGTAAAAATTGAATATCATCCAGAAAGAATGGTTTTTTACCTTCAATTTTATGACCAATAAATTGTCCTATCCAGGCAATAACAAAAATACTTAATGCTGTTTGCCAAACCGGAATTTCAAATTCTTGTAATTGGTTTGCTCCCATTATACAAATCAAATAAAAAGCAATCAGGCTAATTGATAATGGAAAGGATATTCTGATATAGAATACCAAAGCTGCAATGAGTATGGGAATAGCCAATGTAATTCCTCCATATAAATTTACCTCATTCAGTAAACAAACAATACTGAAAAAAATACTCGGCACACAAATCCAATGAATTAGTTTATTGGTTTTGTTTTGGTGACTCACTGCATATTCGTCTAACCATTGTTGAATACTTTTCATTCAGTAATCTAATAAAATTTCTTAAAACCTATAACACTTCTTGCTTCCTTTAATGTGGCATCAGCACTTTCCTTGGCTTTATCTGCACCCATTTTTGCTACTTTACCCAGGTATTCTTCATTAGAAAGTATATCTTCAATACGCTCTCTAATTGGAGTAAGAAACACTACCATGTCTTCTGCCAACTGCTTCTTTAAATCACCATATCTAATGGTACAATTGGCATGTGCATCAACAAAATAATCAAGAGTTTCTTTACTTGATGCAACTTTTAGTAAATCAAATAAATTCTGAACAGCTTGTGTTGGGGTTGAATTAGGTTCAGTGGGTCCGGTATCACTCACAGCTTTTAGTATTTTTTTTCTGAGTGCTTCAGGTGAATCAATCAAATTAATCACATTCCCTTCTCCATCGCTCTTACTCATTTTTCCTCCGCCTTGAAGACCTGGTATTTTAACCAATTCACCACCATAATTGAATGCCTGAGGCTCTGGAAATAAATCTAAATTGTACATTCTATTAAATCTGTTCCCAAAAGTTCTGGCCATTTCTAAATGTTGTTCTTGGTCTTTTCCTACTGGTACCAAATGCGCGCGGTGAATAATAATATCAGCAGCCATTAATACTGGATAAGTTAATAAACCTGCATTGATATTATCGGGTTGAGTTCTTGCTTTTTCTTTAAATGAACTTACTCTTTCCAATTCTCCTTTGTAGGCATGCATATTCAACAACAAATACAATTCAGGTATTTGTGGTAAATCACTTTGAATATAAAGCGTACATTTTTCTGGGTCTAGTCCACATGCCAAATACTCTGCTAATACTTGTTTTACACTTTGATGTAAGTCTTTCGGATTCGGATGGGTGGTGAGAGAATGGTAATCAGCTATAAAAAAATAACATGGATATTCATTTTGCATGCGTAAAAAGTTCTTTACAGCACCCATATAATTACCCAGATGTAGCATTCCGGTTGGTCTTATACCACTTACTACTATTTGTTTTGAAGACATGAATTTTTTGTTTTTGTTTAGATTATTGAACCTGTTTTGAAGGGTCACAATCTACTTTGTATAATATGAAATTGAATTCGAATTGACTCGAATCATAAACGATATTTCCTTGTTCGTCGTAAGTTCCAGGGGCCGTTTTCAATAGAATCTTATCATTTTGAAGTTTCCATATTTGGTTTTCTTTAGAGTCAATTCCTTCTTGAGTATAAGAGTAAACACATTCTATGATACTATCTTTAATTGTTCCAGAAATACTTCCAATTGAAGCATCTTTTTCATAGGGAATTATTGAATAATATCCTGTTACAAGTGTGTCTTGTATATGAATTTGCAGCGAAGTGCTGTCTTCATTTTTCAAACCCTCAGTTAGTAAAAAACAAAGTTTTTCATCTCTTTTAATAGGTGACTTTGTTTCGGCTTTTTGTTCATTACTTGAACATGCAATTAAAAGAGCTAAACTAAATAATACTGTTATTAATCTCATAAAGATCCTTGTTGTCCTGCTAATAAAAACATAACCGCCATGCGAACAGCTACGCCATTTTCTACTTGGTCTAAAATAATACTATGTTTACTATCTGCCACATCACTAGTAATCTCAACACCTCGGTTGATAGGGCCGGGATGCATGATCACAATTTCTTTTTTTAATGAATCCAATCTGTCTTTATCTAATCCGTATAACATACTGTATTCTCTTAATGAAGGAAAGTACTTAATGTCTTGTCTTTCTAATTGAATTCTTAACATATTAGCTACATCACACCAAGCCAATGCTTTCATTAAATCGGTTTCAACTTTTACTCCTAATGATTCAATATGTTTTGGTATCAAGGTGCTAGGGCCACAAACCATCACTTCTGCACCTAATTTTTGCAGACAAAAAATATTAGACAATGCAACTCGTGAATGCGTTATATCACCTACAATTACTATCTTCTTTCCTTTTACTGATCCTAGTTTTTCTCTAATTGAAAATGCATCCAATAAAGCTTGAGTAGGATGTTCATGCGTTCCATCTCCTGCATTGATGATATTGGCTTTGATATGTTTCGACAAAAAAACACAAGCTCCAGGAGCTGGATGTCTCATCACTACCATATCAACTTTCATGGCTAGAATATTGTTAACGGTATCGATTAAGGTTTCTCCTTTAGATACGGATGATGAGGAAGCTGAGAAGTTAACGATATCTGCACTTAGTCTTTTTTGTGCCAACTCAAATGATATTCTAGTTCGAGTAGAATTTTCGAAAAATATATTGGCAACAGTTACATCACGTAAGGATGGAACTTTTTTAATAGGCCTATTGATAATGGATTTAAAATTATCTGCCGTCTCAAAAACCAAATTGATATCATCTGCATTGAGTTCTTTGATTCCTAGCAAATGTCTTTGAGAAAATTTCTTCATTTCTATTTTATTTCTTGGCCTATTAATTAGGATTGTATGGGAACAATTTGAACGATGTCTTTTTTACCTTGTTCCTTCCATTCAACCTTTACTTTATCGTGTGCTCTGGTATCAACAGTCAGTCCAACATAGTCGGCTTGAATTGGTAAATCTCGGCTGTATAATCTATCAATCAAAACGAGTAATTCTACTCTGTTAGGTCTGCCAAAATCTGTAATGGCATCCAATGCTGCGCGAATGGTTCTACCTGTGAACAATACATCGTCAATTAGAACAACTTGTTTATTGCTCATACTAAAGTTGATTTTTAATTCAGATGGAATGATGTGCTCATTTCCTCTTCTAAAATCATCTCTGTAAAATGCGATATCCAATTCACCGTATAAAATTTCTTTGATACCGGTTATTTCCTCCAATCTCGATTTGATTCTTCTTGAAAGAAAAATTCCACGAGGCTGCATTCCTACCAACGCCACATCAGCAAAGCTGCCATGTTTTTCAATTAACTGATAACAAAGTCTATCGAGGGTTAATTGAAATTGTTTCTTCTCAAGAATAATACGTTCCTTCATAGTGTATTGCCTTTATTTGGGCTTGGAGAGGTCTTCAAATATCCGAAATTTAGCTCAATTATTGATTTATTTTTGCTGACTTAATTCTAAAATATGGTCGAATTCATAGGGCGTCAAACTCATCACCGAAAGTCGTCCTTGTTTTACTAGGCCTATTTGCTGCAGTTTATCATCAGCTTTTATTTGTTCTAAGCTAATTGCTTTCTTCAGTTTCTTAAATGGCTTTAGGTTCACAACTACCCAATTCGGGTCTTCAGTGCTTGGGTCTTGATAGGCTTCTTTTGAAACTTTTGCAATGCCAACTATTTCTTTTCCTTCATTGCTATGATACCACATCACCAAGTCACCTTTTTTCATGGCTCTTAAGTTATTCCTAGCTTGGTAATTTCTAACCCCATCCCAAAAGGTTTCTTTGTCTTGTACAAACTGATCCCAGCTATATTTAAAAGGTTCCGATTTAACTAACCAGTAATTCATTTGATTTTATTTTCATTCGCAAAATACTACATAAATGGGCAAAAAAAATCCCGACCATTTGGCCGGGATTTTTTATTGGTTCTTAAAGACTATTTACCTTCAAGTTTAGCTTTTAATTCAGCTAATCCATCAACATCAGCAAATGTAGATTTCTCATTGCTATCGTTTAATTTCTTAGCAGCTTTTGAAGCTTTATCTTTTTCGTTTTCTTTACGTTTTTCGTCAACAACTTTTTTCTCTGCTTCTTCTTCTCTCCACAAAGCTGTATGCGATACAACGATACGACGGTTTTCTTTGTTGAACTCAGTAACTTTTACTTGAAGAACTTCATCTTCTTTCGCAGTTTTCTTGTCTTCTTTTTGTAATTGTTTCAAAGGAGCATATCCTTCAACACCGTAAGGAAGAGCAATTGTTGCACTCTTATCTTCGATTTTTAAGATAGTACCTTCATGGATTGAACCAACTGAGAACAAGGTCTCAAATGCTTCCCAAGGATTTT
>JBMLPO010000037.1:0-2846 GCA_049242065.1 Bacteroidia bacterium | reverse complement strand
AAACCACAGCCTTTAGGAAACCGTTCATCAAAAGTGAAGTTACTATTCTTGGGGAAAATAAATCTTTAGGAGAAGCCAAATACATACATGGTACAGCAGGAAAAGGTACTTGGACATTTTTTGGTGGCCATGATCCCGAAGACTACCAACACCAAGTTGGAGAACCACCTACAGATTTAAATTTATTTCCTAATTCTGCCGGCTACAGACTTATTTTAAACAATGTCTTGTTTCCTAGTGCTAAAAAGAAAAAACTAAAAACATGATGAAACAATTCGGATTTGGATTGATGTTTATATTGGGTATTCTCTTGAGTAGTTCATGTAAGAAAGTACAGAAATTAACTCAGTTTGATATGGATTATTCCTCACAAGTAGTTATACCATCATCTACTGGAATCAATTTACCATTTTCAATAGGTACTCCTGATATATCCACCAATAGTGAATCTGAATTTGCCTTAAATGACACCAGGAAAGACCTGATTGAAAAAATTACTTTAAAATCTTTGAAACTCACCATTTCAAATCCAAGTTCAGGAAATTTTGATTTCCTCAACTCAGCAGAAATTTATATAAAAGCCGAGGGACTTGATCCGTTGCTCATGGCCTCTAAATACAATATCCAAGACGGAATTGGAAATGAACTAACACTAGAAGTAAGCGGTAGTGATTTTAAAGAATATATCAAAAAAGATAAATTCAGTTTAGAAGTAAAAAGTGTTAGCGACAAATTGATAACCCAAGATTACACTCTAAACGTAGCCGCAGTTTTCTTTGTAGACGCAAAGATTTTAGGACTTTAAGCCATAACGACTCCTAGTTTTTTATTTGATTTATTCGCCATATAAATAGCATCCCATAATTCAATTCTAGCTTGTAAAGCCTCACAAACCGCCATTCCAGCCTCTCTCCATTTTACCTCATCATCTTCGCAAAGTTCTGAAGTCATTTCCATAGCCAATTTGGAATGATGGTCTCCGTCAACCTCAATATGACGTTCCAAGTAATAGGCAAATAAGTCAAAACGGCCTTCAAACCTGGTGTTTAATTCTTTAACTATTGATATAAACATATCAGGTATCAAATCTTCTCTTCCAAATGTAAATACTGCTGCTTTGATATGAGGCTCTGCATGCATTGCAATTTCCAATGTATGATTCATGAATGTAATTGCCGCAGCCGGGGCCTCATTATATGGAATAGACTGATGAATAGGTTTTCCAGCTTTTAAGTTTTGAATCATTTGCTCAATTACACCAGTATCACAGCCAGCTTGTTGCATGGCAAGTAAATACAATTCAAAATGACTAATTCTTCCTCCTGCAGGATTGATATCTGATTCTTCGCCAGTAACAATTTCATTAATCAAATAACGTGTATTGGCATTACCAACGGGAATCCAAGGTGTATCAACACAAGTTAAATCTCTTTGTAAGGACTTTAAAAGCGACATAAAATCCCAAACAGCAAAAACATGATGTTGCATAAATAAATGTACATGTTGTGCTGTTTGAATTGAATTATACATTGGATGCAAAATCAGTTTCTCTTTTAAAGGCCTGATTTGCGCTAATAGTGCACTGAGTTTTTCGGAATTCATTTGTATTAAAAACTAGATAAAGGTTCAGAAAGAAAAGGAATTAAATTTCCAATTGTTTAAGCTTGGTGATTTTTTGATAACAATTGAGGTAATTACCTATTGAACATCATTCTCATTCCTTTAGATTCTTCATTGATTTTACCGTTTTCATAAACTAGGTTTCCATTCACAAAAGTATGGGTGATTGCTGAAGAGAATTCATGTCCTTCAAAAGGACTCCATCCGCACTTATACAATAGAGATTCCTTGCTTACTTGAGTAGTTTGATTAGGGTCTATTAATACCAAATCAGCATAAAAACCTTCTCTTATAAAACCACGTCTATCAATTTCAAATAGAATTGCCACGTTATGGGCCATTTTTTCAACTATTTTTTCTAGACTTATTTTTCCATTTTTATAAAAATCGAACATAGCCAAAACACTATGTTGAACAAGAGGTCCACCACTTGGAGCATTTACATAAGCTTGAGATTTTTCCTCGAAAGTATGAGGAGCGTGATCTGTTGCAATTACATCTATTCTTCCATCTATTACTGCTTGCATTATGGCTTCCGCATCTGCTTTTGTTTTAACAGCAGGATTCCATTTGATAAAATTACCTTTTGATTCGTAATCTGCATCAGAAAACCACAAGTGATGAATACAAGCCTCAGCAGTAATTTTCTTTTCAACTAATGGAATATCATTTCTAAATAGTTCTAATTCTTTTGCAGTGCTGATATGAAGAATATGTAAACGAGTTCCATGCTTTTTGGCTAATTCAACAGCAAATGAAGATGAACTATAACAAGCCTCTGCATTTCTAATTTGCGGATGGTGTTTTGCACTTAAATTCTCTCCGTATTTTTCCTTAAAAATAGCTGCATTTCTTTTGATCATTGGGTCATCTTCGCAGTGTGTCGCAATGAGCGTTTTTACTTGACTAAAGATATTCTCCAAAGCTTGAGGGTCATCTACCAACATATCGCCGGTACTCGAGCCCATGAATATTTTCACTCCACAAACTTTTCTTTCATCTACCTTCAACAATTCATTTAAGTTGGTGTTGGTAGTCCCCATAAAAAAGCTGTAATTGGCCAGAGAAACCTCTGCAGCTCTACTGTATTTTTGTTCGAGCAAATCAATTGTAATTGCAGAAGGAGAGGTATTAGGCATTTCCATATAAGAAGTAATACCTCCAGCAACAGCTGCCTTTGCCTCGGTATAAATTTCTCCCTTATGAGTGAGTCCAGGTTCGCGAAA
>JBMLPO010000036.1:6445-7556 GCA_049242065.1 Bacteroidia bacterium | reverse complement strand
CAAAACGACTTAAACCGTGCATTTGAAAAAGATCCTAATTATGCACCAGCATGGAAGTACCAAGCTGAATTGTATTATGCAAAAAGAAATTTTGCGAAAGCCAAAGAAGCTTATGCAACTTATTTGAAAAATTCAGAGCCAAGTTCTGCCAACCAAATTCGTTTTGCTAGAATCTTATTCTTGAGTAAAGATTATGAATCGGCATTGGAGAAAATTGAAGAGATTCAAAAAACTGATAAGAAAAACACCTTATTGTACCGTTTGAAAGCCTTTTCAATTTATGAAATCATTGGAACTAAAAATGATCCAGAGAAAGCAAAAGCAGGTTTAGAAGCATTGAATTACTATTTCGCCAATGTAGATGCTAAAAACATTGTAACTCTTGACTATTTGTATTTAGGTCGCTTAGAATCTAAGGTACCAGGTAAAGATTCATTGGCCTTGATTCACATGAGCAAAGCTTTGGAAATGGATCCAGATAATTATGAAGTTTATACTGATATCGCTAAGGTTTACAACAAACAAAAGAAATTTGTTGAGTCTGGTGATATGTACAGAAAATATATTGGTCTTGCCAGCAAAGTAACTGCTGCAGATTATTACTTAATGGGTAAAGCTTATTACTTCGGTAAAGTTTATGGCGCTGCAGATTCTGCCTTAGCCAAGGTAAATGAGATGAAACCTGATTATGCTGATGCCTATTTGTGGAGAGGATTGAGTTTATCTGCAACAGACCCTGACTCAAAGTTAGAAACACCTAAACCATTATTTGAAAGATATATCAGTTTAATCACTGCTGATTCAGCAAAATTTGAAGCCAATAAAGACAAGTACAAAAGAGATTTAATTAACGCATATAGTTATTTAGCGTATTATTATTTATCTCGTGATAACAAAGCATTGGCAAAAGAAAACTATAAAAAGGTTTTAGAATTAGATCCAGAAAATGCAAATGCCAAAAAGGTAATGAGCGAAAAATAAAAAGAAAAGCCTTCTCAGATTGGGAAGGCTTTTTTTATAGCTGTTGGATTTTAGCAACTGGCAACTAGCCTCTAACTGCTGGCTTTTAGCAACTGGCAACTAGCCTCTAGCTGCTGGCTTTTAGCAACTG
>JBMLPO010000036.1:0-6345 GCA_049242065.1 Bacteroidia bacterium | reverse complement strand
GCAACTAGCCTCTAGCTGCTGGCTTTTAGCAACTGGCAACTAGCCTCTAGCTGCTAGCTTTGAATTGTAAGCGCTTCAAAGATTTCTTTTCTATAGATTTTTTTTAAAAATCTGTTTAAGGAAAGGGATCGTTTTATTATTCGGAAAGCATTATTCCTTCAAAATGTTTGATGTTAAATGTGATGTTTCAACCAAATTAAATTAAAGCTTGATACCAATGGTCTCTTGCTGCTGGCTTTGAATTGTAAGCGCTTCAAAGATTTCTTTTCTATAGATTTTTTTTAAAAATCTGTTTAAGGAAAGGGATCGTTTTATAATGCGGAAAGCACTATTCCTTCAAAATGTTTGATGTTAAATAGATAGTTTCAACTCATCGAAATCAAAGGCTAGAGGCCAGGAGCAAGCAGCCAGAAGCCTTACTTAAGTTCCGAAAGTGCCTTCTCCAACTTTTCAAACAAGTCTCCTATTTGTTCATCATTCAAAGTACCAACAGAAACTCTATACCAATCTGTGCCATTTTCACATCCAAATGCAGTAAACGGTACGATTGCTAATTGAGCTTTATTGAGCAAATAATCTGTAATGTCTTGTGTGGTTTGAATTAAACTTCCATCAGGTTTTGTTTTTCCAATTAAGCTAAATTGAACTGAAAGATAAATGGCTCCTTCTGGATTGATGGCGTGAACTGGATAGCCTTTTCTTCCCAATTCCTGGATACCATCAGCCAATGGACCTAATCTTTTATCGAGTTTGGCTTTTAATTCATTGAGGTAGTTGAACAAAGCCTCTGCATTGTTTAGGAATGCTGCAGCAGCAACTTGTTCAGCTCTTGGAGCCCAAGCGCCTATATGGCCTAAAATGGACTTCATTCGCGAAATAACATCTGCTGGACCTAGTCCCCAACCCACTCTTACCCCTGTTGAAGCCAATGATTTAGAAATGCCATCTACAAAAATGGTATATTCTTTCATTTCTGGAATCAAACTTACTGGGTCAAAATGCTCAATGCCATCGGTCCTCAACATCCAATAGATTTGATCGAAAAGTATATAAACTGGCTTTTTGATTCCAATACGCCTTTTGTTTTCTGCCAGCACCAATTCACAAATCTCTAATAACTGTTCCCTTCTAAATGTGGTTCCTGTAGGATTCAATGGCGAACACAAAGCAACCATAACCACATCAGAAATATGAGGTGCTAAATCTGCCGCTGATGGCATGAATCCATTTTCCGGTTTTGTATGCACTTCAATTTTTTGGGCATCACTTAAATGACAATAATGGTTATTATTCCATGAAGGAACAGGATAAAAAACCTTATCTTCTGGATCTACGATGGTTTGGTAAATGGCATGAATTAAAGGACGTCCACCCCCAGCAATCATGACCTCATCATCAGAAAAATTTAAACCTTGGTAATCTAAAATGAACTTCTGTACCGCTTTTTTTAATTCAAGCACTCCATCTGCCGGTGGATAATTGGTTTCACCCTTTTGGTAAGCCTTTATAATTTCATCTCTAAAAACTTCCGGAATGGGGAATAATGAAGGGTCGAAGTCACCAATAGTTAAATTAAAGATTTTGTTTCCCTCTCTGATTTTTTTATTGATTTCACCACCTAATTTAATGATTTCGGACCCAATAAGGGTTACCGCTTTTTGAGATACTTTTTGCATGTTCCGAAATTAACTAAATCTTACTCAAAAAAGAATGTCGATAAGCACTTATCTTCGCGGCCGGAAAAATGATAGCACTAACAGACATCGGTTTTGAATTTGGAGGAAGATTCCTCTACAGAAATGCCAATTGGCATATCAAACCAAATGAAAGAATTGGTTTAATTGGGTTAAATGGAACAGGGAAATCTACTTTGTTGAGAATAATCAACGGAGAATACTCTCTTACTGAGGGGAATATGAGTAAACCCCGTGATTTAACAATTGGATTTTTAAATCAGGATCAATTAAGCTTTAATTCTGATGATAGTATTGTAAATGTTGCGATGACAGCATTTAGCGAAGCCTTAAAATTGGAAAAAGAAATTGAAGAAATCATTCAATTACTTGAAACCGACCATAGTGAAGAAACAATTCAAAGACTTGCTGATAAACAAGAGGCTTTTGAACATTATGATGGTTACAATATTCACCATAAAACAGAAAAGATTTTAGAGGGATTAGGCTTTACAACAGCGCAATTATTACAACCTTTTAATAAATTCTCCGGAGGTTGGAGAATGCGTGTTTTATTGGCTAAAATGCTACTTCAAGAACCTAATTTATTGATGCTGGATGAGCCTACCAATCACTTGGATATGCCTTCAATTCAGTGGCTTGAAGAATATTTACGTAATTATAAAGGTACTGTTATTGTGGTGAGTCACGATAGGTATTTCCTTGATAAAATGGTAAGTAAAATTGTGGAAGTGAGTATGTCGAAAATATTCGAATACCCTGGGAATTACAGTTTCTACCTAGAAAATAAATCGGAAAGAATGGAATTGCAACAACGTTCTTACGATAACCAACAGCAATTTATTAAAGACCAAGAAAAGCTCATCAACCGCTTCAAGGCCAAAGCTTCTAAAGCATCTATGGCGCAGAGCAGGGTTAAGATGTTAGATAGAATTGAACGAATTGAAGCTCCTGAAGATGATAACAGAGAAATTAATATTCAATTCAGGGTTGGACAACAACCGGGCAGAACTATTACTGAGTTCAATGGTGTTTCAAAAGCTTATCCAGATATTCAGATTATTGATGCCGCTGATGCTAGGATTGAACGTGGAGATAAAATTGCGTTGATTGGAGCCAATGGTAAAGGTAAATCAACCTTATTGCGACTCATGGCTGGTACAGATACATTTGAAGGTGAAATAAAACCAGGCTTTAATGTTCGCCAAGCCTTCTATGCCCAGCACCAATTGGAATCACTGAACCTACAAAACGAGATTTTACAGGAGTTAATGGAATTTGGTACTGATCGCAGTGAAACAGAATTAAGAACGGTATTAGGTTGTTTTCTTTTTGAAGGTGATGAAGTATTCAAACGCATTAAGGTATTAAGTGGAGGAGAAAAAGCGCGTGTTGCATTGGCCAAAACTTTATTAACCGAAGCCAATTTCCTTTTACTGGACGAACCTACCAATCACCTTGATATGCGCAGTATCAATATCCTCATACAAGCATTACAAGGATATGAAGGCAGCTTTGTAGTGGTGAGTCACGACCGTTTCTTTGTTTCTCAAATTGCCAATAAAATTTGGTGGATTGAAGATCAAAAAATAAAAGAATATCCAGGAACATTTGAAGAGTATGAATACTGGAGAGCCAAACAGGAAGAAGAGTTAAAGAAGAATCCAGCAGCAAAAGTTGCACCCAAAAAACCTGTGCTTGTTGAAGAAGCACCAAAAGCAGCTGAAAAAACGCCAGTAAGTAATAACTATATCCAAAAACTTAAAAAACAATTCGAAGATTATGAGAAAAAGGTTGCAGAAACCAAACTCAAAATAACTGAAATTGAAAACGCATTTGGACTACCAGAAAACACTGGAAATGCTAAGAAAATTGAAGAATTGAATCGTTTTTATGATGCTGAAAAGAAAGCACTCATTCATCTTGAAAAAGAGATGGAAGCTGTATTGGAAGAATTGATTGAGTTGGAATAATTTTAGTTCATCCCTTAATCAAACTATTATTGAATAAATGATAGCACAGCTCAAAAATAGATTGAAGGAAACTTACTTTGAAATCATTCCTTCTTATCAAACCAATATTCCAAGCAAAAGAAAGTACTTTAAACAAAGTATCAAATTTGCTTTGGTATTGGGAGCTTTTGTATGGCTATTTGTTTTTCTATTTCTGAAAAAAGGCATTTGGACAAGTTGTTTGATAGCCCTTCCATTTGCGCTTCAAGACCTATTTTTGCTTTATAGTTTCCATACACGTGAAATTGAAATAAATGGTTTTAAAAAATCGGTTTGTGATTTTTCTCGTAAATATGTTTATAGTCAAGAGCAAAGAAAATACTCCATCTTACTTGGTTTAACTAAACTGCTTTTCATTTTTCTCATAGGATTTTTGGGCTTGTATAAAATGAGCTTACCTGAAACTCAAGTCAAATTTATTAGTGAAGACGATTTGGTTTTGGTATTACAAGCAGGTGATACTTTATATGCGCGCGCTCATGAAGTGGACGTAAGTATTAGAGAAGCTGAAAATACTTATGTAAAAACACCTGAAGGCAAAAGAAGAATCAGGTATAATTATATTTATTCAGATGCCTACAAAGAATATGATTTTGCCATTGGAGTTTATCAAAGGCTGAATTTTTTAGGTTATCAAGATTCATTAAGCAGAAAATTCTTTGCTATCAAACCCTTTAGAAAAAACGCTATTTACTACCAAGCCAAATACGCCCCCGACAGCCTATTTGAGCGTGTTTTAGATGATTCACTTGTATTTGTTGAACCCTTTCAAGTAACTATTAGTCCTGAGCATTATCAACGCCTCGTTCAAGAAGGCAGAAAATGGGATTTTAAGTGGTATTAATTGGTTATTGTTAATAGCTTAATTGTATAAGTCTTTTTGATTAGTAATTACAATTCCATTTTTAAGATTGAGGTAGGCTATGCATAATTTGAGTATATTATTCTAAAAAAATCGATTTGAATTTTATATTGCCTCATGAAACATTTGCTACCCTTTTGCAGTATGATGCTGCTTTTTGCTTTTCCTTCTCAAGCTCAATATGCCACTAAGAAATGGGGATTTTCTATTGGTTGTTCCATTCCCACTGGTAGGTATGGAAGTATGGATATCAAACAGGATTATAGCGGCTGGGCGCGTTATGGCGGTAATTTGAACATTTTTTATTCGCATCAATTTGCCAATAAAAATTATGGCCTGATTGGTTTGGCGCACGCTGAAATCAATCCTATAGCCTCTCAAGATGTTGCAAATGAGTATTGGATTGTTTTTCCTTACTATAACTGGACAGTTGAAAGTGGTTCCATCAAAAGAGGAGGATTGATGTTTGGAGCATTCAATCAAATTAAAGTAAACCGAGAAATCCAAATTATACCACGTATGACTCTTGGCTGGATGGCGGTTTATATTCCAGAGATTACAACCTCAGCATTAGGAAATGGTCAGTATCTCTGGGTGAAACAGAAAAGTTTAATAGCAAACAGTCCTTCTGTTAATTTAGGTGTGGGTGCAAACTTCAACATGACCAGTGAGTCCTCGTTTTTTATCAATCTAGATTACCACTACAGTAAACCCACATTAAACAATTTGGAATCCACCGATTTTCAAGGCAATAAATCAACTCGATCATTACCACAACCCATTGCTAATTTTAATTTGAATATGGGATTGGCTTTTGAACTATAATGAAATTCCTTAATTAAAGTTACCTTCAATTTTTCTGTTTGAAGTTTGATACCTAGAAGAAATGATGCTATCAAATCATTTAAAACTTATCCTTTAAAATTCTGTTTTAGCCTCAGACTGTTTTTATTTCAATAAATAGAATGAGCACTCAATACCTTAGGTTGTTTATACATCAAAAAAGCAAAAACCTTTGCTTGCTTATTCTTTTTGTTTTGGCTTATGGTTTACAAATCCAAGCACAAGATAGTTTATCCAGGGCTTTTCAAGTGAACCTATTTCAATCAGACATCCTCCCCCATTCAGAAGACATTCGTTCATTGAGTTTTAGTGAACCAAGAGGATTTAGCGCTGCTTATATTTGGCAACACAGTCGTTCAGGAAATAGTTATGCCTATCCATTAAAAAGTAGGAAAGGCTTTAAAATGCAATATGTAAACTTCAACTATCCAAGCAAATTAGGAAGTGCATTCAGTCTTTCTGCCTTTACAGAACCGATGATTGGGTCGAATAGAAATTTATTTTTAAGTTTTCCAATTGAAGCTGGAATAGTGGGATTAAGTAAGATTTATCATGCTCAACAGAATCCTGAAAATTTATTTTTTTCAACTCCCATTAGTTTTTATCTGAGTGCTGGCATGCAAATCAATTATAAAATTTCAAATCTATTATTGCTTCAATCGGCTTTGCAATACCAACATATTTCTAATGGAGGAATCAAAATGCCAAATAAAGGAATGAACTTTTTTAGTTATCATTTGGGTATTTGCAAATATTTTAATGAACCAAACTGGCAAAAATCAATACTCAAAAAAGAGCCATTGAAGAGCAAACATAATTGGGAATTTTATCTCATGGCAACAGCTAAAACATTGAGTCCTGAAAACAAACTTCAACCAATGATGGGCTTCCAAGCCTCCTATATCCGTTCATTCAATCATTTTCATTTTCATTT
>JBMLPO010000035.1:0-1239 GCA_049242065.1 Bacteroidia bacterium | reverse complement strand
CCGATGTTCAAATACGTGGTGGTTCTTTTGAACAAACTTTGGTTTTACTCAATGGTGTTCGTTTAACAGACCCTCAAACTGGACATCATTTGCTGAATTTACCCATTTCTACTTTTGATATCGCACGAATTGAGGTACTAAAAGGTGCAGCTGCAAGGGTATTCGGACAAAATGCCTATGCAGGTGTGATCAATATCATCACACAAAAAGCCATTGATAATTCTGTATCTGTTTTGTTAAGTGGTGGTGATAATTACTTTCGACAAGCGCTTTTTGGTATTGATTTGAATGGAAAAAAAGTAAAACATCATATCAGTTTGCAACATTTGAGTTCAGATGGATACAGAAAGAATACCGATTTTACCAATCAGCAGATTTATTACCAAAACGATTTTAATGCTTTAAAAGGAAGCTTTTTGGGAATGGCAGGATTTCAAGAAAAAAATACCGGCTCCAATGGTTTTTATACCGATAGATTTCCATGGCAATTCGAAACCACACAAATGGGTTTTGTAGGATTGAATTACCAGCACAACAACAATAAATTCAGAGCAAGAACCGCACTTCGTTTACACGATGATGAGTTCCTATTGAAACGCGATACACCTTCTTTTGCAAGAAACACGCATAGTTCATTGTCGTACAATCTCGATTTAAATTACACATCTCAAAATAAGTTTGGTGTTTGGAATCTGGGTGCCGATTTAAGGTACGACCAAATCAACAGCAATAGTTTGGGTAATAGAAACAGAATGATATTGGGTGTATTTGCAGATCAAACATTTAATTTGGGTGAACGTTTCAAAATCATTCCGGGTTTATGTTTTAATTCCTATTCCGATTTTGGTTTAACAACATACCCTTCTTTGGATTTGGCTTATAAAATCAATTCGGTTTCTTTCAGCGGACAAGTTTCTAGGTGCTTCAGGGTTCCATCATTTACCGAATTGTATTATTCAGATGGAGGCAAAACAAGTATTGGTAATCCTGAATTAAAACCTGAGCAGGCTTGGTCTTATGAGGCCAATATGTTCATCAGAAAACCATTTTTCATATTGAGTGCTTCTTTGTTTAGAAGAGATGGTTTGAAACAAATCGACTGGATTAAAGATTCTGCAACTGCACTAAGTTGGATAGCGCAAAATCAGACTGAAATTCAAACAGATGGATATGAACTTTCTTTGGATATCAAACCAGCTTATTTCAGAGAAAATGCCATCATCAATAAAATCAATTTTT
>JBMLPO010000034.1:0-9766 GCA_049242065.1 Bacteroidia bacterium | reverse complement strand
TGTTGAACTCACTTTTAGAATCAAATACAACCTTCCTAATTCGCCTTGATTTAGAAGGCAATTACACCTATGTAAATGATTCATTCTGTAAGAAATTTGGTTACCTACCTCAAGATATACTTGGCAAAAATTATATATCAACTGTACATCCCGAAGACATAATTAAATGTTCTGAAATAGGCTTGCAAATCATTCAACATCCTCATCAAATTCACAAAACACAAATCAGAAAACCGAACCCAACAGGCGGTTATATTGAAACTGAATGGGAATATGTTACCATTCAAAATCATGAAGGAAAGATCAAAGAAATACAAGGAGTAGGCCGAGACATTTCTGATCAAAAGAAAATGATACTGGAGTTGGAAGAGGAGAGGAACTACTTAGAAATGACCATCTGGGGAGGAAGACTAGGCACCTTCGATTGGAATCTAGAAAAGAATGAAATCAGATTCAATGAAAGATGGGCAGATATGATGGGATATGAAAATAAACCACAAACCTTATCATTTTCTGAATGGGAAATGTTAATTCATCCCAATGATTTAACAAAAGTGAAAGAATCATTTGACTTATTGATACAAGATGAAAGGTCGTACTTTGAAATTGAATACCGAACCAAAACCACTAAAGGAAAACAAATCTGGTTGCGTTCAACAGGAAAAGTTATTGAGAAAAATAAAAAGAAAAGAAATACTAGAATCATTGGGATTTTACAAGACATTTCTGAAACCAAAGAGGCTGAAACTAGAATAAAAACAATTGAAAATAGAAACAATTCAATTGTCTCCATGCTCAATGAAGGCATACTCATTCAGAATATGAAAGGAGAAATCATTTCATGTAATGCAAGTGCTGAGAAAATTTTTGGATTAACATTCCATCAAATGAAAGGCAAATCGTCACTAGATTCAATATTTAGAACAATAAAAGAAGATGGAAGTCACTTGCCTGGTGAAGAACATCCTGCCATGAAATCTATTGCTACTGGAAAGATTCAAACAGATGTAGTAATGGGTGTAATTAAACCAAATGGAGAAACTACCTGGATCAATGCTTATTCGTATTTGTTGTTTGACGATGATACCCATACTCCTTATGCAGTTTTTAGTATTTTTTATGACTTCACTTCTAGAAAAAAAATAGAAGAGGAATTGCGGAAGAACAAGGAACTATTGAATGAAACTGAAAAAATCGCACATATTGGTGGATGGGAATTAAATTATCCAACTAAAAAATTGCAGTGGACTGAAGAAACATTTATTCTTCATGAATTTGAACAGAGAATTACACCTAATTTAGATGAATTGTACCTGTTATATGATGCTGAATCTAGAATTGAATTAAAGAAAGCAATTGATGAATTAGAAAAATCTGGTAAAAACTTCGACCTAGAATTACAGCTTCAACTTCCATCAGGTCATATCAAATGGGTAAGAGTAATTGGAAAAGCCAAGTATGAAAACAATAAAGTTTCTCAAATAATTGGAAGTATTCAGAATATTTCACAAATTAAAAACCAAGCCATTCAAATTCAGAATGAAAAGGACCGACTTGCCGGAATCATTGAAGGAACAGATGTAGGTACTTGGGAATGGGAAATCAAAACAGACAAAACCATTTTCAATGAACGATGGGCATCGATGTTGGGTTATACCTTGGATGAACTAGATCCAATTAGTATTCAAACTTGGATTGACCTAACTCATCCTGATGACCTCATTAAAGCAAATGAAAACCTACAGAAGCATTTTAAACACGAAACTCAATACTATGAAACCAAACTAAGAATGCGGCATAAAAACGGCGATTGGGTTTGGATACTCGATCGTGGTAAAGTTATGAAACGGAATTATATAGGAGAACCACTTTTAATGTCGGGTATTCACATGGACATTACCGCTGCTAAAGTATTAGAAGATGAATTAAAAAAACTCTCGATGGTCGCTGAACGAACCTCAAATGCTGTTGTTGTAACCGACTATAAAGGAAGAATAAATTGGGTGAATGAATCATTTACTAGAATCACAGGATATCATTTAGATGAAGTAAAAGGAAAGAAACCAAAAGAACTCTTCCAATACGAAGGAACAGACCCAGAAACAAAACTATACCTAAGTAAAAAACTGGCGAATAAGGAAAATGTAAATTGCGAAATAAGGAATATTGGTAAACACGGAAATGAGTATTGGTTGTATTTAGAAATTAAAGCAATATTTGACAGTTTTGGCAATCATACTGGCTTTATGGCTGTTGAAACCGATATCACTGAAAGCATTAAATCTAAACAAGCCTTGAAGTTCAAGAATGATCAATTAATGAACATCAACAAAGAACTAGAACAATTTGTATATATCGCATCTCACGATCTTCAAGAACCTTTATTAACCATTAAAAGCTGCGCTGAGATTATAACAAATGAAGCTGGTGAAACCTTGAATCCAGAAATGAGAATTTACTTAGACTTCATTTCTAAATCCAGTGAAAGATTAAAAGAACTAATCAAAGGTTTGATGCAATATTCTCGTATTGGTAGAGAAAAGAAGATTGAAAATGTGAATATACAAGAATTACTAACTGATGTAAAGAAAGACCTTGATTATTCCATTGAAGAAAGTTCAGCCGTTATCAAATTTGAGCATCTCCCAATTATTGAAGGCCACCCTACCGAATTGAGATTACTTTTTCAAAATCTATTAAGTAATGCTATTAAGTTCAGGACTAAAACAAAACAACCTATCATCCAAATCAATTGCAAAGAAGATTCGGAATATTGGACCTTTACAGTCGCAGACAATGGCATTGGCATTGAACAAAAAAACCTGGAAAAAGTATTTATCATATTCAAGCGCCTGCATAATAGAGATGAATATGATGGAACAGGAATTGGATTAGCTCATTGCAAAAAAATTATTGATTTACATGGAGGAAAAATCTGGATGGAATCAGAAATAAATAAAGGTACTAAAGTTTTGTTTTGTATACCTAAATTACAATCATTTAATGAAATTGCTCAATAGTATATTACTTGTGGACGATGATATTGCCACCAATACACTTAATTCTTTTGTTATTAAGAAAGCACAAATAAGCAAACAAATTAAGGTTGTATTGAATGGTTTTGAAGCTTTAAATTATTTAGACCAAATTGAAGCAGAAGATGAATTACCTGAATTTATTTTTTTAGATATCAATATGCCTAAAATGGATGGATGGGAATTCTTAGAAGAATATAGAGCACGAAAAAAGTATCATTCAAAAATATTCTTACTAACTACTTCAGAAAATCCTGATGATATGATTAAATCTAAATTGTATCCTGAAATTTTGGAATACTGCCACAAGCCCTTAACAACTGAAATACTGCTTCAGTTATGGGAAAAATACAATGAGAATGAGGTATAGGTTATCAATTCAAATGAAAAATTCGGTTCATTAATATCCATTTTTCTCCAGGTTTTGAACCAGGAATAGCTTCTTGGTATTTCCACATCAGCTCCTCCCATTGTTGAACTATAGGACTTGCTTGATCTATTTCTGACTTTTTCTCAAAGCTAAATTCATCATTGGTTTCAATACGCATGACCAATCTATTGAAAACCCTATATATCTCACATTGAAGAATACCTGATTCTTTTATTTTATGAATGATCTCAGGCCAAACTTCTTGGTGGTATTGTTCATATTCACGAATCAAATCTTCCTCATTTTTCAAATCAAGCGCAAAGAAATAAACCATCATTTTGTTTTCATTTTATAAGAATGATAGGCAATCCAAGTAAAAGATAATAAAGGCACCACAAATGCATAAGGGATATTGCTTTTATCTGAAATATAACCCATCAATAAAGGAAAAATTGCACCACCAACTATGGTCATGATAATGAATGAAGAGGCCATTCCTGCCCTATCACCCAATCCTTTTACTCCATCAGAAAATATACTTGGAAACATAATCGACATAAAAAAGAAACTAGCAACAAGAGCATAAACTGAAATAGTTCCTTGTAATGTTATCACCATTGCCATTAAAATCACATTGATGCTGGCATAGGCCAACATCAAACGATTGGGATGAATATAACTCATAAGAAAGGTACCTATGAACCTGCCTATCATAAAAAGTAGCAATGCAAATGATAAATAAACTGCAGCATCTTTATTGGTTATGCCTGTTTGAAAAACGCTAAGACGTATGAAAAAACTTCCAATTCCTACTTGAGCGCCCACATAAACAAATTGCGAAAACATGGCTAATCGCAAGGCACTCGAATCCCTAAACAAACTGTAATAGGAACCTGAATATGATTGCTTACTTTTTATTTCTGGTAAAGGAATCAACAAAAAAACAATCGCTACAATCAGCACAATACTTCCAATAATTATATAAGGCATCTGTACCGTAGAAGCCTCTTGTAATAAGACCTGACGAATTTCAGATTCCGACATTTCGTTTGATGGAAGCATTTGATGAGTTGGCTCACTAAGAATAATTTTACCTCCAAAAAAGGCTGCAAGACTTGCACCCAGTCCATTAAATGATTGAGCAAAATTCAAACGACGTGTAGCAGTCTCTTTTTCGCCCAAAATAGTCACATAAGGATTGGCTGCAGTTTCAAGAAAAGTTAAACCACTGGCCACAATAAACAATGCCAATAAAAAAAAAGAATAGGATAAATGAATGGATGCAGGATAAAACAAAAAAGCACCGGTTGCAAACAAAACCAATCCCGATACAATTGTATTGCGGTAACCCCAATACCTAATGAGATAAGCCGCTGGAATAGCCATGAGGAAATAAGCAATATAAAAAGCCGAATCAACCAAAGCCGATTGCAAATCATTTAAACGACAAGCAGATTTGAGATGAGGAATTAAAATGGGATTGAGGTTATGAGCCAAAGCCCATAAAAAAAACAAACTCAAAACAGCTATCAATGCAATGCGGGTATTCAGTGTTTTCATGTTTGTTTATTTTCTTCTTATTTGAATTTGAATGGCCTCATCAATTTTCTTTTCAGAACAAAGAATAAGGTAACCTCCTCCCCCAGCACCACTTATTTTATAACCCAAGGCCTGAGTTTTATACTGTTCAATTACTTGAAGAATATCCTCATCCACCATCAAAGGAAACATGGCAATTTGCGCCTCAAAGGATTGAGTCATTGCCTTACCAAAAGCTGCCAAATCCTTCACAATGGCGGCCTCCCATAAATCGTTTGCAGCCTGAGCCAATGAAGCAGCATGGTATTTATTTATTCTGGTATCTGCCAAAACTTGGTAATCAGATTTGCGCGGCCCCAAACTAACAAGGTACAAATTCGTTTCGATGAACCTTAATACTTCTTCATCTAAAACTGTTTCAATTGAGTTTGGCCAATACTGGGCCTCATAATAGCTTTTATTCAGACCTGCATATACAATCCCAATGGCATCTTGAGAGCCTGCGATTTCAGTTTTGCCTGGAGGATTTTCATAAGCAAAAAGTTGTTTGGCAATCTTTTCAGAATTGGATTCTGGCAATTGATTTTGCCACAATTCAATAGCCACATTTCGGGTACTGCTTGCCATACCACTGCGCGCATTAAAATCATGTTGTGGCTCTATGCTAATGGTAATAACAGACCCATATGAAAACAAGGAAACAAAAGGTTGATCTAACCAACCACCTGCTAAATCTATTCGAAAAGGAATGGTATTGACTTGTCTTAAATCGGTGGTAGACCTTGCAGGTAAACCTGTATAAGGCATGCGATCCAAAACAATCAATTCAATATTTCTTTCTTTACATAAAACAGCCTTTTCTTCTGAATAACCATCGGTATTCACTACAAAAATATCTGGTTGAATACGCTCCAACTCGGGCAAGAAATCGAGATAACCTGAACCAGAACTGATGCAAACTTCATGAACATCTGACAAGGCTTCTAAAATAAACTTTCGTTCATTTTCAGGATTCACCGTTTTTCTTTTCTTTAAATCGAAAATGGTTTGGTCGGAACCTAAACAAACATAAACATCTCCGAATTTTGCAGCACTTTTAATGAAGGCAATATGACCACTATGCAACAAATCAAAACAACCACTGATGAGGACTTTTTTAGGCTCTCTATTTATCATAACTAATTTGCAAAATAGTGAAATTAGGAAGTTTAGCAAAGCTTAGACGAAAGCACTAAATTATTTGAAACAAGAATGAATCCATCCTGACAATAATAGCATACTCATTTTCCCAAAAGCCTTAGAGTGCATGTTGAATGAATAATAGATAAAATAAATTGAATGGTAATAAAGATGTTCAAACTGTTCAAATGCACAATTATGCATTTTCAATAATTAATTCAAATCAGCGTCATGAATGATGCCATGTAAAGATTCAATCGTTAGAGGTTTATTTAGAAAACCTTTTACAATTTTATATTGATAAGCCGTTTGCATATCTCTTTCATCTAATGAGGAGCTTAACATAAATACCTTAAGACCTTGAAGAAATTCGACATTGACTTTGGACAATCTTTCTAAAAAGGTAAATCCATCCATTTCAGGCATTCTGATATCTAACAAAATAATTTCAGGTAAATCTGAAGGCTGATTCAAATTTTGCTGTATCAATTCTAAAGCAGTTTCTGCATTATTAAAAACCGACACATTTACATTCCAGCCTGATCGTTCAATCATCTTAGAACTAATCAGGTTAAAAATCTTGTCGTCATCTATCAGGTAGCATTTTTTCATAAGTCAATGGCTATTGCAAATTAATAATAAATTTGAATTTTGAAATAAATCTTCATTAAATAAAAATTATTAATTGCAATGGCTAAAAAAATAGCTAGAGTGGAAAGATTAAAAACACCTAAAAAACTAGATCTTTACTTTTAAAAACATCCATTTCATTATTAGGAATTTCTCTACTTTGAGGTATATATATGGTGAAAACAGAACCCTTTCCAACCACTGAGCTCGCTTCTATTTTACCTCCTAATTTAGTGATAATTTCACGGCAGATATACAAACCCAATCCGGTACCTGATGTGTGGCTTGAAGCCCTATAAAACATATTGAATACTTTAGACAGATTGGATTCAGAAATTCCTTCACCATTGTCTTCAATTCTGATGCTGACACCTTCTAAACTTTTATTCGCTTTTACCTTTACATATGAGTTTGCGATTTCTTTTCGTGAGTACTTCACTGCATTTGCAATCATATTTTTGATAACTGTGTTTAATCTTGGTTTATCAGTATACAATTGAAAATTCTTATCAATTTCAAGAATTAAATCCACATTATGATCCGAATAAAATTTCACATCATTAAAAGCATTACTTGTAATTTCTTTGATATTGATGAACTCATTTCGAACACCCAATCTGGCATTTCGAGAATAATCTAAAATCTCTTTAATGGTTTCATCCATTCTAACCACTGAATCGGAAATCATATGCACGTATTCCTCATTTTCGACCTGGTCATTTGATTTAAAATTAATTAAACCCAACAAACCCTTCATGGCTAATAAAGGAGCCCTTAAATCATGAGAAACACTGTAAACAAAATTATCTAATTCAGCATTGATCTTTTTTAATTCTGCATTATTGGTGATCAATTCTCTTTGTGCGATATGTCGTTTTTCTTCCACGGCTATAGCAGCAGCTATGATGCCAATAATTTGTTTATCTTCATCTGTTGGTTGTACAGCACTCGCAAAACAAACACCTAAAATACCAGTAACTTTTCCCTCTAAATTTACTTTACGACCAATGGTTCTAAATTGATTAATTTGACTACCTTGGTTTCTTAACTTAGCGGTAAACTCAGGAGGTAAATGGCTATCTATATAAGTTTCATCATTTGAATTTCGGATGAATGATTTCAGAAAAACAATATCATTTAAATCCAAAACAACCTTAATATCGTTTTTCTCAGCGTATGAATAAGCAAATAAATCAACAGTATCTAATTCCTTATAAAAACAAAAATCTGCTTTCAATAACTCACAGGCTAGGTCTGTTAATTTGCTAATATTATCAATCGGAATAGAACCAAAACCAAGAAAGACATTGGCCAATCTTGATAAACGATTTTCTGAGGTTTGAATACGTTTTGCTTTGAGTAGGTTATTGAATTGTGACAATACTTGTTGGGCAAATAATCCAAATGCATTCAACCGTTTATCATCTACAGCATTGTAACTGAGTGCACCTGTTTTTAAAACACCACCTAAAAAGTATATGCTGATATTAAACTCAGGGTTATGAGCCTTGGTTAGCATAACTTGATGAAATGGAATGGTTCGTTCCAAGTCGTCCCATTGTCCGTTGTTTAATTTGAGAACCTTACCACTTTCATAATAATTCAGGTTTACATTGAGTAGATTATAAGCCTGAAAAACCTCCTCCTCACTTAGATTGATTCCTTCAACAGAATAATTGAGATCGAACTGACTGCTTTGGTCGCTGACAATGACCATACCAAATTCAAACTCAAAAATGTCTATGATTGATTCGCTAGCTAAAGTTAGAAAATCAGTTATATCTGCCACTTCAAATGCTTCCTTATTAAAAGAATTCATTCGTTTGTGCATGACAATCTCGCTATCTAAACGATCTCTAACATTGATTAAAGATTGTTCAACAGCAGAGAATCTTGAAATTCTTAATTGAAGCTCCCTAATATGTTCTATTAACTGTTCTTGATTTAGGTTTTGCAAATCCTTATGCATATCATTCAAATGGGTAGTTAGTTGATATTATTTTCTATAAATCACATACAATGCTGTTGTATAATTATGATAAGTATTTTTACCTGCCAATCTAGCAAATTCTCCAAATCCATACATACCTAACCAAGGAGGACATTCTCCATTTGATGAGAAAGGAAACTGCATTCTATTAACCAATTCTTCTTTCAAAATTCTATTGAATAAAAACCTTCCTCTTGCCAAACAGTCGGCATGGAAAACAGCAACTGGTTTTCTTCCATTTGAACGATTGACCATTTCACCAACTATGCGATCCATCTCAGAGAATATTTTCTCCTCATCGCGCTGTGTGAGCCACAACTTTGTACCCTCTTTGATAGCAGTAGCATATAACATTTCATTGTCATCTCTACTAGTTACAACTCGTAAAATATGATCATTACCATATTCAACAGCATGCTCCGGACTTAGTTCCTCAGCAAGTGCACCAATTGGAATTGTATCACCGCAATTTGATGAAGGGTCTAAACCCAAACGATTAGTAAATTCCATCCAAGCAGGTTTACCATTTAATTCAATGATGCGATGACCAATTGATTTTGTAACTATGAAGGGCTCTCCATAGGCCACAAAACCGTGGGTTGCAGCTGTATCTACTTCAAGCGTCTCGTCTGAAAAACCAATTAAAAAAGCACCATGCTCATATACTTCACTATCTACTGCTTGGTAACTGATTACCCCTCTCATGTTGTCTGATGAAGTAGCACCAAAAATAGTAACATGCTCACCAAATACCTCTTCAATGGCTTGAATACAGGCATCATTATCAATATCAATTCCTGATGCCATTATATAAATCATTTGAATCTTTGGATTTTCAGCTTTCATTTTTTGAGCCATTTCCAAAGTCTTCTCATAGGCATTTTTTCCATTGATTTGGTTACAATGTGCAATAGAAAAATCTTTACCTTTTATTGCCATTACAGCAATATCCTTCATTGATTCACTTACACCTTCCCTACCAACAACTCCGCAACAAGATGCAGCTAAAATTCTTGCTTGAGG
>JBMLPO010000033.1:592-13474 GCA_049242065.1 Bacteroidia bacterium | reverse complement strand
AATTGGGATTTAATTTTTGTATGAAAGAAACAGCTACTTCTCTTGATTCAAAGGGTAGATAAAAAGCAAAATCATTTAACTCATCTTGGTGGCGGTATTCATAACCAGAAGGAGAGAAGAAGCTAGTGAAAATCTTTAAATGTGGTATTTCTCTCTTTAATATTTCAAGCACAGGACGCGCTTGTTCAAATTCACCTAAACTAGCTACATGTAACCAAAGTCTAATTTCATCTGCTGTTTTAGCTGGAAATTGAATACTTTGTTTTCTAGATTTAATGAATGAATCTGCTCTATGATTGATTGGTGAAATAAGTTTTGCAGCCCAGATAAATCCTCTTGTAGCAATTTGATAGTAGATTCCTGATAACATATTATCTGAAATTAAACTCATCTTCATTTTTAGCATGCAGATAAATTGGAATCATCCATCCAAATCTCAAGCCCATGATAAAATCTTTTTTATCTGCCGTATCAAATGCTTTTTGGTCGTAGAGAAATCCTCTTCTATTTTTTGTATAAGCTTGTGTTAAATCGAGGCCAACATAAAAATTTATCAAACGATTTGAACTGTGGTAATAGTAACCTATGAACTGACTCATTGCAATTCCATTATGCAAACGATCATATCCTTTAAAATACTCTTCGTTTAATTGTGGTACATCATTGTTCTGAGTTTGAAAATTGATTTTATATTGAAGGAAACCAATGCCTGCTTGAACCAATATACCTTTGTTTCTTTTTAATTGAGAAAAGGTAAAAAGTCTACCAGCTTTTAACATAAATGAATAACCTCTCATATTAACAGAATAATTAGCAGGCGATCCATTAACATTAGAGATATAACCAGAACCGTTTACTAGTTTATCAAGTATATTGATTTGTTTGATATCATTTCCAAAGATGTAATTTCCTTCACCAGATAAAATCCAATTATTTTTAGTTTTGTATAAACCACCAAATCCTAGTGAATTATGATTGCCAAACGATTTTGCCATATCACCACCAGGGTATTGTTTATTCAATAGAAACTGGATATTGACAATGCGATTGCTATAGCTAAATTTGTCATAATTAGCATCTTGTGCCCTTAACGTTAAAAATGTTAAAGAAGATAAAAGATAAAATAAAAGTACTTTTCGAAAAACCATTAAACAAATATGACTTTTTTTCAAGATTTTTAACAATAGATGGGTAAGAATACTGGTTAAACTCATAAATTAAATCGTTTGTAAAATGTCATAAAATGTTATTTTCGTTTCATAAAAATTAAAAACTTAAAGTCTTTTTGATAATTGAGTTTTTAGAAAGCATTCATTCAAACATAAAAATATATAAAATGAAAATTGTTGTTATTGGAACCGGTTATGTAGGACTTGTTACTGGAACATGTTTTGCAGAGGTTGGTATTGATGTCGTTTGTATCGATGTAGATGCCAAGAAAATCGAAAATCTTAAAAAAGGTATCATGCCTATTTATGAGCCGGGATTAGAGGAAATGGTAATCAGAAATGCAGAGAAAGGCAGGTTACAATTCTCAACTAGTTTAAAAGACAACTTAAATGAAGCAGACGTTGCATTTATTGCAGTGGGTACCCCTCCTGGAGAAGATGGTAGTGCAGATTTGAAATATGTTTTAGCTGTAGCCAGAGAGATTGGTCAAGGCATCAATGAGCATATAGTTGTTGTAACTAAGAGTACTGTACCAGTTGGTACTGCTAACAAAGTAAGACATGCTGTTCAAGAGGAATTAAACAAACGTTCCTTGACTCTTGAATTTGATGTAGCATCAAACCCTGAGTTCTTAAAAGAAGGTGCTGCTATAGATGATTTCTTAAAACCAGATAGAATTGTTGTTGGTGTTGAGTCAAGAAAAGCGGAAGAAGTAATGAGAAGATTGTATAAACCATTTTTGTTAAATGGTCATCCAATTATTTTCATGGATGTTCCTTCTGCTGAAATGACCAAATACGCTGCAAATGCTATGCTTGCAACCAAAATCAGTTTCATGAATGATGTTGCAAATCTTTGTGAAATCATGGGTGCGGACGTAAACATGGTTCGTAAAGGAATTGGTAGTGATCCACGTATTGGAAATAGATTTATTTATCCTGGTATTGGTTATGGTGGTTCATGCTTTCCAAAAGATGTAAAAGCTTTGATCAAAACCGCTGCAGAAAATGGCTATAATATGCGCATTTTAAATGCAGTTGAAGAAGTTAACAATGCTCAAAAAAGCGTATTATTCAATAAAATCAGCACACATTTTAATGGTGTGATGAAAGGAAAAACATTTGCTATTTGGGGATTGTCTTTCAAACCAAAAACTGATGATATGCGCGAAGCACCATCTTTGGTAATCATTGAAAAATTATTAGCAGCAGGTGCTAATGTAAAGGCATACGATCCAGTTGCTATGCATGAAGCTAAAAAAGATTTAGGAGAACAAATAGAATATTCTAAAGATATGAATGATGCTTTGATTGATGCAGATGCATTATTAATTATCACAGAATGGCCTGAGTTCAGAACACCAAATTTCAAAGTAATGGGTAAATTAATGAAGAATAAATTGGTGTTTGATGGTAGAAATATCTATGATATCGGGGAAATGAAAGAAAATGGTTTCGATTATTATTGTATAGGTATCAATACCACTAAATAATACCCCAATGCCAAATAAAAGAATATTAATTACAGGAGCTGCAGGATTCTTGGGCTCTCATTTATGCGATAGGTTCATATCTGAAGGATATGATGTAGTTGGAATGGATAACCTCATTACAGGTGATATGAAAAATATCGAACACCTGATGAAGTTAAAAGAGTTTGAGTTCTATAATCATGATGTGAGTAAATACGTTCACGTATCTGGCCACATAGATTATATCCTGCACTTTGCATCGCCTGCTAGTCCAATTGATTATTTAAAAATTCCTATTCAAACCTTAAAAGTAGGTTCATTGGGAACTCATAATTTATTGGGTTTTGCAATGGAGAAAAAAGCAAGAATACTCGTAGCTTCAACTTCTGAAGTTTATGGTGATCCTGCTGTGCATCCTCAAAATGAAGACTATTGGGGAAATGTAAATCCAGTAGGTCCACGCGGTGTATATGATGAAGCAAAACGTTTCCAAGAAGCCATTACCATGGCCTACCATACTTATCATGGATTAGAAACTAGGATTGTTAGAATCTTTAATACTTATGGTCCTAGAATGCGTTTAAATGATGGTCGTGTTTTACCTGCATTTATTGGTCAAGCATTAAGAGGTGAAGATTTAACTATCTTTGGTGATGGCTCACAAACCAGAAGCTTTTGTTATCAAAGTGATCTAATTGAAGGTATATACAGGTTGTTAATGAGTGATTATCCTTATCCTGTTAACATTGGTAATCCTAGTGAAATAACCATTAATCAGTTTGCTGAAGAAATCATTAAGTTAACTGGTACTTCTCAAAAGTTAATTCACAAACCATTGCCTCAGGATGATCCAAAACAACGTAGACCAGATATCACAAGAGCAAAAGAGATACTAGGTTGGGAACCTAAAATAGATAGAGCTGAAGGATTAAAAATTACCTATGAATACTTCAAAGGTTTGAGTCCGGAAGAGTTAAATAAAACAGCTCATAGATTCGATTAGTCATTTCCATTTAGACTATTTTAAGTTTTTAATTGGGTCGAAATGCATAGTTTCGGCCCAAATTTTTTATAACCACACAACATTCAATGAAGAAAATTATTTTAGCTTTAGGATTATTCACCCTAATTATGGTTTCATGTAAAAAGGAAGAAACTACCACTACAAACAATAACAATACTGGAGGAGGAACCAATACAGCCACCGAATGGTATTCGTTTAAAGCTAATGGTGTTTTATTTGAAATGAAATCGTTCACAGCAGGAAAAGATGATTCTATTACCCCAGGCTTATTATTCCTTGCTGGCACAAAAGTATTTGGTCAAACTAAACCAGGTTTTAATATCTCAATTAACAGACCAAGTATGGGTTGGGGAGATGGCACCAATTTCCTTTTAGATGAAACTGAACAATTCAATTGGGCAGAGTTTACCGATGCAGAAGGTTATATCTATAAATCTAGAGCAACACCCAAAGGAGCTGGTAATGGTTTAACTTTAACTTTTACCAAGATGCCAATGAATCCTAGAGGAACTTTAGAAGGTACTTTTAGCGGTATATTGAAATTGGAAGAAAATGTTAATACCATTGAAATTACCGAAGGTAAGTTTAAAATTACCTCGGTAAACTAAACAAAATATTGTTTGAATTAGGCCTCTTCGGAGGCCTTTTTTATTTCATTTAATTCAGCCTTTTCATACAATCCAATTTTGTCTAACTCCAATATGGTTTGTAAGCCTTCTTCGCTTCTTTTATACATAGGTAAGAATTTTGCTCCCCATATAAAATCTTCTGCAATGTAACTAAAGCGTGTATGCACATGCTGACTATATGTATCTTCAAATGCTTTAAACATTACAATAAACTCTGCATTTAAATCGAGTAAGTCTGCTTCAGTTAGTCCATATATAGGACTGTTCTCATTAATTGGATGAACGAGTGTCCAACTTAATGCAAGGGCATTGATTTTAGAATACTCCAATTCCAAAGTAATGAAGTTTCTTTTATTTGAGTCCTTATCTATGATACTTAATAACATAATAGCCTCGCATTCCAATAACTGATTTTTCCTGCTATTGGCTATTCTAATCATCAATGCATTGATATCATTAAAAGGAGCTATAACACCATTTTTACTGAGTGTTAATTTAATCACTGGTCTAGAAAATCGACCATATAAAAGTCCTGTTACCAAAGCGAAACTTAATAAGCCAATCATGGCTTCAAAGCTTGCAACTATACCTGCCCAATAGCCAATAGGGTTCACTCTTCCGTATCCAACTGTTGTTAATGTTTGGGCACTAAAGGTTAATAGGTCGAAGAATTTTCCTAATGCATGATTGAATACAAAGCCAGTGAATTCATCAAATCCAATAAACATATAAAGGATACTAAAGAATACATTCACCAAACAAAATATCCAAAATATGATAAAGAAAAATCTAGTCCACGACATGGTCACTAAGGAATGAAACGGACTAAAATACTCACTGAATGGCTGGCCTCTTCTTTCTACATTATAAGTTCCATCTCTTCCTAATAAGCGAGCGCCTTGGCTATTTGCACCAGAACCAAATCCTGTATATTTATCTTCTTTAAATCTGCGTTGAAGATTCTTAAATACTCTTCTTTCTCTTTTATTCTGCATGTGATTCCAATTGTTTTTGAAGCGCAAACATTTCATCTCTTAATCGAGCTGCTTCCATAAATTCCATATCTTTTGCCGCTTGTACCATTCGCTTTTTAGTTTCATCAATCGCTTTTTCTAATTGCGATTTATTCATGTATTGCAATACTGGATCAGCTGCTGCGGACACTTCTTCTGGTTCAATATAGGCCATGTTTTCTGCTCCTTCTTTTGCATCGGCAACAGAAGTCTGACGCATGATTTCATCTTTACTTTTTCTTACAGTCTTTGGTGTAATACCATGTTGAAGGTTGTAGGCCATTTGGATATCTCTTCTTCTATTGGTCTCATCAATGGTTCTTTGCATGCTATCTGTAATATGGTCTGCATACATTACCACTTTGCCATTTTCATTACGAGCAGCACGTCCAATTGTTTGTGTTAATGATCTTTCATTTCTTAAAAAACCTTCCTTATCTGCATCCATGATAGCCACTAAACTTACTTCAGGTAAATCCAATCCTTCTCTCAATAAATTTACTCCAACCAATACATCAAATTTCCCCAATCTCAAATCTCTTAGTATTTCAACACGGTCTAAAGTTTTTACTTCACTATGAATATACCTACACTTAATGTTTAGTTTTGCCATGTATTTGGTTAACTCTTCTGCCATCCTTTTCGTTAAGGTAGTCACAAGTACACGGTCTCCCATTTTTATACGCTCATCTATTTCATCCAATAAATCATCTACCTGATTCAAGCAAGGTTTAACTACAATAACAGGATCTAATAAACCAGTAGGACGAATGATTTGTTCAACAATTACACCTTCTGATTCTCTTATTTCATAATCAGCAGGCGTAGCGCTTACATAGACTACTTGGTTAATCATTTGTTCGAATTCAGGAAACATCAAAGGTCTGTTATCAAGTGCAGAGGGTAGTCTAAATCCAAAGTCAACTAAGTTTTCTTTTCTGCTTCTATCACCACCATACATACCTCTTAATTGTGGCATAGTAACATGGCTTTCATCAACTATTAATAAAAAATCTTCAGGGAAATAATCAATTAAGCAGAAAGGTCTATCTCCAGGTTTTCTTTGGTCCATGTATCGACTATAATTTTCAATGCCATTACAGTAGCCCAATTCTCTAATCATTTCCAAATCAAAATTGGTTCTTTCTTCCAAGCGTTTTGCTTCAAGATATTTTCCAATAGATTTAAAATAATCAATTTGTTTTACAAGGTCATCTTGTATTTCATGAATGGCTCTATTGAGTTGTTCTTTGGGTGTCACATAAATATTGGCAGGGAAGATTGCGATGTGTTCAACTTCTTCTTGTTTTCTTCCACTAACCGGATCAATGATGTGTAAGCTTTCAACATCATTTCCAAAAAATGATATACGGAATGCAAAATCTGCATAAGCTGGATATACATCAACTACATCACCTTTTACTCTAAAATTCCCTCTTTGAAAATCTGAAGTAGTTCTGCTATACAAAGAATCAACCAAAGCAAACAACAAATTATTTCTTGAGATGACTTGATTCTTTTTAATACGAATGATACTGTTTTCATAATCTTTCGGATTACCCGCACCAAAGATGCAGGATACAGAAGCCAGTACCACTACATCTCTTCTTCCTGATAACAAAGATGAAGTTGTTTTTAATCTTAGTTTTTCAATTTCATCATTGATTTGTAAATCTTTTTCGATGTAAGTATTGGTAGTAGGAATAAAAGCTTCAGGTTGATAATAATCGTAATAAGAAACAAAATACTCCACTGCATTTTCTGGAAAGAACTGTTTGAATTCACCAAAGAGTTGAGCTACTAAAGTTTTATTGTGAGAGATGATTAAGGTTGGTTTTTTTACTTGAGCAATTACATTGGCCATAGTAAAAGTTTTACCTGATCCTGTTACGCCAAGTAGCACTTGTGAGCGTTCACCATGATGAATACCTTCAACTAATTTTCTAATGGCATCAGGTTGATCACCCGTTGGTTGAAACTCTGAATTTAAAATAAAGTCCATGTTATTTTATTCAGCTATAAGTAATTCTTTTCTCAATATATCCATAGCCATCAAGGCAGTTCTGAGTATGGTTCTTTCTCTGTTATCACCCATATTAAAAACCTTTGCAAACGATTTTGTTGCAGAAGCAAAACCAATCCATACTGTACCAACTGGTTTTAAATCTGTGCCACCACCAGGACCTGCAATACCACTAGTAGATAATGCATAGTCTGTTTGCATTTGTTCTCTAACCTGTTCAGCCATCTTGATAACACATGCTTCACTCACTGCACCATGTTCTTTTAAAATCAATTCTGAAACTTGTAGCTGATTTATTTTAACTTGATTATCGTAAGCAATGATTGACCCTTTATAATAATTTGAGCTTCCAGGAATGGAAGTGATGAGGTGAGATAAAAATCCTCCAGTACAACTTTCTGCGGTGGCAAGAGTTTTTGATTTTCCATTTAATAAAGCACCAATCACTTGTTGTAATGAATCATCTCCTTCTCCATAAATATAATCTCCAATTCTATCATACACTTGGTTGATGATAGGAGTTAATTCATCATGAAGTTGCAAAGTGTTTTCTCCATAAGCACTAAAGCGAAGCCTTACAGCACCAACGGATGGCAGGTAAGCTAGTTTAATATGATTAGGTAACGCGTCTTCAATGTCTTCTATCTTTTTTGCTAAGAAACTTTCACCTAAAGAACAAGTTTGTAAAGTGCGATGCACGATGGATGGAAAAGAAAAAGTTTTCTTTAACATAGGGATTGCTTCCTCTTCGAAAATGGTTTTCATTTCAAAAGGAACACCAGGCATTGAAATATAAACTACATTGTTTTCATAGAACCACATACCTGGAGCAGTACCACTTTTATTCCATAATACTTCACAGTTAGAAGGAACCATTGCTTGAAGTAAATTACTTTCAATCATAGGTAAATTTCTCTTGGTAAATATTTCAGTTACCCAGTTCAGTACACGTTCATTTGATACAAGTTCTGTTTTAAAATAATCACACAAAGTATGTTTAGTGATATCATCTTTAGTGGGTCCTAATCCACCTGTGATGATAACAATGCTACTTCTTTGTGAAGCCTGTGAGAGTGCGTCCAGTATGGCTTCTCGCTTATCCGATATGGCAGATTTATGATGTACATGTATACCTAGTTTGTTGAGTTCTTGTCCAAGCCATGAAGAATTGGTATCGATCACTTGACCCAATAATAATTCATCTCCAATGGTAATTATTTCTGCTTTCATTTTGATGTTTATAAAGAATGAATAGACTTAGTTATGATGATGAAAGAATCTGTTTAATATTTTATCATACAAACTTAAACATACATCGTTCATGTTTAAAATATGTATCTAAAATTATACTCTTTTTTGAAAATTATTTGATAAAAATATTTTTCATCAATGATGACGAAAATAACTCAAACAAAATTTAATATCAGGTAAAGTTTTTATCAATGCCTGAAACTATCAGTAAAATCAATTGCTCACAAGGATTGATATACATAGTTGTTGTATGATTGAAGAAGTATGGTATGAAGATGCTTTCATCAAAGTGAAAAAAAAATCATGAATTTAATCACAATTTCAAAACTTGATTAATGTCTGAAGATATTAGTAAATTCAATGGTTTCCATGAGTTGCTTTGAGTTATCAACAGTTGAAAGTGCTTATTTTTTTCGACTGATATACAGAAGGTACTTGAAAATATTTAACAGCCTTCTAACTTTGTTAATGTAATCAATCAAATTTTTATAAGTATGGCAACAACCAAAAAAACTAAAAAAGCTGCAGCTCCAACTAAGAGTGCAGCTCCTAAAAAGGCAGCTAAGAAAGCTGCTACTAAGAAAGCTGCTGCTCCTAAGAAGGCTGCTACTAAAAAAGCTGCTGCTCCTAAGAAAGCTGCTACTAAAAAAGCTGCTCCTAAGAAAGCTGCTGCTAAGAAAGCCGCTCCTAAAAAGGCTGCTACTAAGAAAGCTGCTGCTCCTAAGAAAGCCGCTACTAAAAAAGCTGCTGCTCCTAAGAAGGCTGCAACTAAAAAAGCTGCTGCTCCTAAGAAAGCTGCAACTAAAAAAGCTGCTCCTAAGAAAGCTGCAAAATAATTTACAGACTAACTGTATAAAAAAGACCTCTTTGTTAAGAGGTCTTTTTTTTTGCTTTAATTTTTACTTACTTGAATAAAAATATACAGATGAAAAGTAAAATCATTTTAATGTTGTTTGTCTTCTTTTTAGGTACAGCCTGTAAGGTGAAAAAATGTCCAAGTGTTGAAGACCAAGAAAACAGAAAAGGTGCTCGTTACAATAAAAAGGGATTGATTAAAAAGTAACTTTACTTGTCTTGATTTTGTTGTATCGCATCATCCATTCTTTTTAAGATATGCAGTGCATGCTGAATGGTATTTACGGGTTGTACCATCATTGATAATTGATTGCCCGTTTGTTTCAATCTCATCATACTTGGATTCATTTGGATATACTGCAGTATCTGTGCAAACTTATCTGATTGGTAATAGTAATGTTTGGTCTCTGGTGGAAAGTAAGCAGCCATTTTACCAGCCTTTAATACCATTCGCTCAAAGCCCATTTTCTTTCCATATTCTCTTACTCTAATTAAATCGAATAAGTCGTCTAGCTGATGTGGCAACTTTCCAAAACGATCTTCTAGCTCATTGCCAAATTTGAGTAAGTCTTCTTCTGTATGAATAGAAGCCAATTGGTTGTATAAGTTTAAACGTTCACCAATATTTCTCACATAGGCATCAGGAATCAAGGCTTCAAAATCTGTTTCTAAATTACAATCACGTGATTCCAGTTTTTGCATACCCGGATCATCTTTAAACAATTCTGCAAATTCATCTTCCTTCAATTCATGAATGGCTTCATCTAAAATTTTATGGTACATCTCAAATCCAATTTCCGCAATGAATCCACTTTGTTCTCCTCCTAATAAATTTCCAGCTCCTCTGATATCTAAATCCCTCATGGCAACATTAAAGCCACTTCCTAGCTCACTAAACTCTTCAATGGCTTGTAATCTTCTTCTTGCATCATTGGTAAGTGAAAGAATGCCTGGAACCAATAAATAACAAAATGCTTTTTTGTTACTACGGCCAACACGACCTCGCATCTGGTGTAAATCACTTAAGCCAAACATATGCGCATTGTTGATGATGATGGTATTGGCATTAGGTATATCTAAACCTGCTTCAATAATGGTTGTTGCAACCAATACATCATATTCACCTTCAATAAATTTAATCATGGCATCTTCTAGTTTTTCTCCTTCCAATTGTCCATGTGCAACACCTACTTTAATACCCGGACAAATATTCATTAACCTATCTGCAACTTCATAAATATCCTTCACCCGATGATGTACAAAAAATACTTGACCACCTCTTTCAATTTCATGCATGATGGCTTCATGAATCAACTCATCATTGAAATTATGTAACTCTGTATTTACAGGTTGTCTGTTAGGAGGAGGTGTATTGATCACAGATAAATCTCTAGCCCCCATTAATGAAAAATGTAAGGTTCTTGGAATAGGAGTAGCAGTAAGTGTTAAGGTATCTACATTTGTTTTAAGTGCTTTGAGTTTTTCTTTCGCTGCTACTCCAAACTTTTGTTCTTCATCAATGATTAACAAACCAAGGTCTTTGAATTTGATTTCTTTACTTAAGAGTTTATGTGTTCCAATTAATAAATCAACTTTTCCCTCGGCTACTTTTTTCATGACTTCTTTTTGCTCACCCGCACTTTTGAAACGGTTGATATAATCAATATTACATGGGAAGTCTTTTAATCTTTCTTTGAAAGTTCTGTAATGTTGATTAGCAAGAATTGTAGTAGGTACCAATACTGCTACTTGTTTGCTATCTGATATTGCTTTGAATGCAGCTCTGATAGCAATCTCTGTTTTACCAAATCCTACATCACCACAAACCAAACGGTCCATTGGATGTGGGCGCTCCATGTCTTTTTTTACATCTGCTGTTGCTTTGCTTTGGTCAGGAGTATCTTCATACATAAAAGATGCTTCCAATTCTATCTGCATGTAATTGTCGGGAGCAAATGCAAAACCCGATTGAGATTTTCTAGTTGCATATAGCTTAATCAAATCGCGGGCAATGTCTTTTACTTTCTTCTTGGTATTGTTTTTTAATTTCTCCCAAGCATCACTTCCTAATTTATTCATACGCGGCTCGGTTCCTTCTTTGCCAACATACTTTGAAATCTTATGAAGTGAATTGATGCTTACATATAATAAGTCGTTGTTTTTATAAACCAATCTTACAGCTTCTTGCATGTGTCCATTGATTTCAATTTTCTCTAGACCTGCAAACTTTCCAATACCATGATCAATATGGGTAACATAATCACCTGGCTTTAATTCTTTCAGTTCTTTGAGTGTAATGAGTTTATTACCTGAATAACCTGCCTTGATTTTTCCTTTATAAAATCTATCGAATACTTGGTGCTCTGTATAACAAGCAAGTTGTAAGTCTTGGTCAATAAATCCATTGCTGAGTCCATGATAAACAGGATCGAATTTTACCTCTTTATCCAAGTCTTCAAAAATGGTATACAATCTTTCTACTTGTCTACTGCTCTCACTAAAAATTAGATTACTAAAACCTAAACTTGAATTTTGTTTGAGATTTTCAATCAGTAATTTGAAGTTTTTATGAAAGAGTGGTTGTGGTTGGATGCGAAATGAAAAGTTATGTGTGGCTTGATGAAAATGTTTACGTGTTCCAAATTCAATAATTCTAAAACGATTGATTTCTTTCAGCCAATCACTTGCTTGCATCCAGATTTCAGCACTCGATTTTTCTTTTAAATCATGCTCTTTGTTTTCATCAAACCATTTATCAGCTTTTTCAATTCCTTTTGCAATTTGCTCTTTGCCTAAATTTAAATCATGAAACCACAAACAGGTATCATCAGGTAAATAATGAAATACATCTTGTTCTTTTTCTTTGCTTTTTTGAACATGTGGTATGATAAAAAAACGATCTACTTTTTTTAATGAAAGCTGGTCGTTGGGATTGAAGATTCTGATAGATTCAATGATGTCATCGTTGAGTTCAATGCGATATGGTTGTTCATTACTAAATGAAAATACATCAATAATTCCTCCTCTTAAACTATAGGTCCCAGGTTCATAAACAAAATCTTCTCTTTCAAAATGATGTTCATTTAAAAACTCCATAAAGAATTCCAAATCAAGGCTCGTACCTTGTTTGATCTCGTAGGTGTTTTTATCCAAGTCTTCTTCACTGATTACCCATTCTGCTAGAGCTTCGGCTGTTGTTACAATTAACTCTGGAATGCGGTTGTTTTGTTTAAGTCGGTTTAATGTTTCAGCCCTTTCTAAAACCAAACCATTGTCTGGAGTGGCAGGAATAAAACTTCTTTTAAATGAAGCAGGTAAAAGTAAACAGGTTTTTCCTTCTAGGATATTGGATAAGTCGGAGAGAAAATAGCCAGCATCTTCTGTATTGTTGAATACAAAAACATGGGTTTGTTGTTTTAATTGAAAAAGGGAGGCCGCAATAATGG
>JBMLPO010000033.1:0-582 GCA_049242065.1 Bacteroidia bacterium | reverse complement strand
TAGCTTTGTTTTGTTGAATGGCAAGTGTGCAGGCATTTACTTCTTCACGACCACAATATATTTCTAATAATTCCTGAATCTTCATGTAAGTATTTTCTAAATTGAACAAAAGCGAAAAACCCGGGAATTGTTTTTTACAAATCCCGGGGACATTTTGGGCGAATATAAATATTTGAAGCGGAAGGAACAGCCCGATTAAAATTTAGATTCAATTGGTTTGAAAAAACTGATACTGATTGAATTAAAAAGCTTGAGTGAATTTTAAAAGCATACTCACTTGAAAAAGGTTATTTTTACAAATTCAGAATCATGATTCCACAAAGTAAAATAGAAGAGATTATTCAGGCCGCACCCATTGAACAAGTGATAGGGGATGTAGTGCGCCTCAAACGTGCGGGTTCTAATTTACAAGGTTTGTGTCCATTTCATCAAGAGAAGAGCCCTTCATTTTCGGTATCAGTCAGCAAAGGCATTTATAAATGCTTTGGTTGTGGTAAGGCAGGAAATGTGGTGAACTTTGTTATGGAGAATGAAAGCTTGGGTTACCTTGAAGCTTTAAAGACATTGGCAGAGCGTTTCAAT
>JBMLPO010000032.1:0-4103 GCA_049242065.1 Bacteroidia bacterium | reverse complement strand
AGAATAAAACGCCTGTTCCCAGCATGAAAATCAAGGCTTTCGAGTTTACTTGTTGTTCCATATCTTTACACTATTTGCTTTTTTACTTATGTAAAGTAACGGAATAATAGTTTAAAAATCAAGCCACCGATCTAAATTTGCGGAAAGTTGATGTAAATAGGAGTCTCCAAAGAGATTGAGATGTACCAATTGGTAATAAATCAGACAAAAATCCATTCTGTATTCCCAATCCTCAACCAAAGGGTAAGTTTCTAAATAGGCTCCATAAAATTCCTTAGGAAAACTTCCCACAAATTTTGTCATGGCAATATCCATTTCACGGTGACCAAAATAAACAGCTGGATCAATCAAGACTGGTTTTCCTATTTCATTCACCAAGATATTGCCTTTCCAAAAATCGCCATGTAACAAGGCAGGACTTTCATCTGGGAAAACAGATTCAACTAATTTATAATACTGAACCAGCTTTTTAGCCATAGTACTATCTAAATATCCAGAATCGGAAGCTTTCTTCACCATTGGCTCCAGCCTTTGTTCGATATAAAACTCAGACCAATTGCTACTTTTCGAATTCAATTGAGCTAGACTTCCAATATAATTATCTTCTGAAAACCCAAAGTACTTACTCTTATTTAAATGAAGTTTAGCTAATCCATGGCCTAATTCTTCCCAATAGTTTTGAAGTTTAGGCCCCTCTTCAATCCACTCCAAAACCAGATATTGATATTGTTCATGCTGCCAACTACCTATTGGATTTGCAACTGTAAGGGTATTGGTTTCCTTCAGAGTTTTTAAACCGCTACATTCCTTTTCATATAATTTAGGTAATGTCTGACTACTTTTTACTTTAACAAAAAAAGCTCCCACATCTGTCAAGACCTTATAAGTCTGACTAATTGCACCCCCTCCAACATGGTATACTCCATATAGATGAATGGGCTTTCCCAAAATTTTCGATAAGACTATGTCCAGGTTCATCTTAATTTTTTAATCAACCAAATATCAACAGGGTTTTAATTGTATACAAAAATTGTCACTTTTACACCTCTAAGTGCACACAAGATATGGCTAAAATATTAATTATTGATGACGAGAAAGCTATTCGTAACACCTTACGTGAAATTTTGGAATACGAAAGCTATCAGGTTGATGAAGCTTCAAATGGTGAAGAAGGTTTAAATAAAATAGAAAACGAAGAGTATGATGTAGTTCTTTGTGATGTAAAAATGCCTAAGATGGATGGCATGACAGTGCTTGAAAAATCTAGAGAAATTGATGAAGACCTCCCCTTCATTATGATATCTGGTCATGGTAATGTTGAAATGGCTGTAGAGGCTACCAAAAAGGGTGCTTTCGACTTTATTGTTAAGCCACCAGACCTGAATAAATTACTTATCACTCTACGTAACGCTGTTGATAAAAAGGACTTAGTTATTGAGACTAAAGTTCTGCGCAGACGTGTTACCAAAACGCGTGAAATCATTGGCGAAACTCCTGCTATAGTTAATATTTTAGATACCATCGAAAAAGTTGCTCCAACCGATGCACGGGTATTAGTTACTGGTGAAAATGGGACAGGAAAAGAACTTGTTGCACGTTGGATTCATGAAAAGAGTAACCGCGCTAAAGCTCCGTTAATTGAAGTGAACTGCGCAGCCATTCCTTCAGAACTCATCGAAAGTGAATTGTTTGGTCATGAAAAAGGTGCTTTCACTTCAGCCATCAAACAAAGAATTGGAAAGTTTGAACAATCAAATGGCGGTACCCTGTTTCTAGATGAAGTGGGAGACATGAGTTTATCTGCTCAAGCTAAGGTTTTAAGAGCTTTACAAGAAAATAAAATTACTCGAGTTGGTGGAGATAAAGATATTGATGTTGATGTAAGAGTGATTGCCGCAACCAATAAAAACCTCCTAAAAGAAATTGAAAAGGGCAATTTCCGCATGGACTTATACCACCGCTTAAGTGTTATTTTAATTCATGTTCCTTCATTGGGTGAGCGTCGTGAGGATATTCCATTACTTGCAGAAAAATTCATTAAAGAAATCTGTGAAGATAGCGGTATTCCTAAGAGAGGCTTCCTTCCACAATCATTGGAAGAATTAAAGAAATTGAATTTCAGTGGTAATATCAGAGAGTTAAGAAACATTGTTGAAAGATTGGTAATCCTGGGTCAACAAAGAATCACCGTTGAAGACATTCAGAAATTTGCAAACCCAATCAATGCGCGTGATGAAGAAAAATCTATCTACGAAAGGTTTAGTACACTCCAAGATTTTAAAGAGTATGTGGAACGAATTTTTATCGAAGAAAAGTTAAAAAAGAATGGATGGAATGTGGCTAAAACAGCACAAGAAATCGATATCCAAAGAAGTCACCTCTATAATAAGATTGAAAAGTATAGCCTGAGAAGAGGCGAATCCGAATAAATCAATATGATTGGTTCTGATATAACTAAAGCAGCAGCACTGCTTCAACAAGGAGAATTGGTTGCTATTCCTACAGAAACTGTGTATGGATTAGCAGCCAATGCTTTTAATGGAAATGCCGTTGCTAAAATTTATGAAACCAAAGGACGTCCTCAATTCAATCCTTTAATTATCCATAGCAATAGCTTTGATAAATTTCTTTCTTGGGGAATTCATATTCCAGAAACTGCTTTTAAACTTGCAGAAAAATTCTCTCCTGGTCCTCTAACTTTAGTTGTTCCAAAAGGTAATTCCATTCCTGATATTGTAACAGCAGGACATTCATCTGTTGCAATTCGAATCCCCAATCACCAAATATGTTTGGATTTACTAAGTCAATTAGATTTTCCTTTGGCGGCCCCAAGTGCCAATTTATCTGGAAGCATTAGTCCAACCTCTGCACAACATGTATTTGAACAATTAGGAGATAAAATTCCTTATATACTTGATGGAGGAAATTGTCATATTGGATTAGAATCAACCATCATTTCCTTCACAGGAAAAACCCCTCTTTTATTGAGGTTAGGAGGATTGGCAATTGAAGAAATTGAGCAAGTTTTAGGTCAAGCATTAGATAAATCCAAATTACTGAATAATGAAAATCCTGAGGCTCCAGGGATGTTGAGTAGACACTATGCACCACAAACACAATTAAGAATAGGTAATTATTCAGATCTGCCTGAATCCATTAAAAAAGGAAAAATATTCTGTATTCGATTTTCAAATTACATCACAGAAGTTCCAGAAAGCAATCAGATTTTGCTATCTAAATCAGGAAATCTGCAGGAGGCTGCACAGGCTCTTTTTGCCGTTATGCGTGAAGTTGATGCCATGAAAGTTGATTTAATTTTAGCAGAAAAATTTCCTGAAACTGGACTCGGACTTGCTATCAACGATCGTTTAAAAAGGGCAGAGATAAAATAAGGCTAATGGTTTTTAAAGAGATTGTTCAAGAGCAATTCAAATTAGCAGGTTGGTTTGAAAACAGATTAGAACAGACGGTTTTCGAAAATAATTTTGAAACATTTTATGCATTCCCAAATCATGTAGTTTCATTTTTATTAAGCTATGGAAATTTATTGATATCAGATTGTAAACCCTATGAATCTGAAATAAAAAGTACCCTTCAAACACATTATACCTATCTAGGTAAAATTGAAAGAATCGACTTACCATTTACTGATTCAGCCTATTGCCTGGGATATTTTTACCCCGACCATTATTTCGTTTATACAGATAAAAGCGGCGCCATTTATTTGGCTGGAGATAGTTATTTTAAAATAAATGATGAATTTGAAAAGGGAATTGAAAATTTGTTAGAAGATGATTGGAGTAATACCCTTGAATGGAATCCAGTTTTAAAAGTATGGGTTGATGAATATTAAAATCTCCCGTTTGCAAAAGATATCATCTGAATACTATTTGAAATTATTCTTAGATTTACATTTTCATCTCCATTACTAAAGCGCATTCAATTGAATTATTTTGATCATGCTGAAGCTGCATCCAGATATGCAAAGTACAGACCTTATTACCATGAATTGGTAATGAAACAAATCCGAAGATTCCTTCAGTTTAAACATAAACTTCCATATGGACTTGACATTGCTTGCGGAACAGGTTTATCCTCTAAAG
>JBMLPO010000031.1:0-7203 GCA_049242065.1 Bacteroidia bacterium | reverse complement strand
CATGGTAAAATGCCCAATACTGCGATCATTTCAGGTGAAAAAAATGAAATGGCTTTTCATTTTTGTACCAGAGAACATTTCGATGCTTCTTATTTTAAAATCCCGAATAAAATTATTGCTTTAAATCACTTTTGTAAAACCAATGCGATCTCACCAAAAGAGGTTTGTTATTTTTTTGATGATGTTTTGGATTTAAGTGTAGCTGAAATTGTAGGTCTCAGAGTAATGGTTAATCGTAAGGCTAATCCCTTGTTTAGGAATTACGTTATAAAAAATGATTTAGCCGATTATATAACTGGCCACGATTCAGGAAATTTCGCCATTAGAGAAGCCTGTGAGTTGCTAATGGGCATCTCTGGTAACTTCGATCATATCATGAGGGAGCGAACTCAGTACAGTGAAAATTATCAAACCTATATTCAACTTAGACAGAGTTTGCCTACTTTATTCTTCACTGCTTCCAATGAAGAAATTCAAGTCGTTCAGTTCTAAATCAATTCTATTGCATTTCTGATAATTCAAGCCATCTTAGTTCTTTTTCATCTAAAGAACTTTTGATGTTTTCAAATTCTGCACTCCATTGAATAACCTCTTCATGGTTACTACTTCCACTGGCAAGTTTTTGTTCTAGGATTTTCTTTTGTTGATGTAATATTTCTATTTCATCGCTTAATTGCTCAAACTCTCTTTGCTCTTTATAACTCAATTTCTTTTTTTGAGATTTAGTTTCTTCTGCAACTATTTTTATTGGTTCAGGTTTTGGAATTTCTTTCGATTTTAAATCCCTTGATTTTTCTTCATCTAATTCATTTAAATATTCTTGGTAGTTTCCATTAAACGACCTGATTCTTCCTTCTCCTTCAAATACAAAAAGAGAATCAACTAAATTGTCCATGAAATATCTATCATGAGTAACAATCAACATACAGCCTTCATAGTTTTCTAAAAAATCTTCTAATACGTTTAAGGTATCTATATCCAAATCATTAGTTGGCTCATCCAATACAAGAAAATTGGGTTTTTCCATTAAGATGGTTAATAAATACAGTCTTCTTTTTTCACCACCACTCAATGAACTTACATAATTGTATTGCTTTTTAGAATCGAATAGGAATTGTTTCAATAACATGGTGGCAGTTAATTTTACGCCTTTCCCAATTTCGAGGTATTCCGCAATATCCGTAATCACTTCAATGACCCTTTTATCTTCAGCTAATTGAATACCTTGTTGATTGTAATACCCAAACTTTACTGTATCTCCTTTCACAATACTTCCTGCGTCTTGTTTTTCAATTCCTAAGAGCATATTTAAGAAAGTACTTTTACCTACACCATTCTGACCAATGATTCCAATTCTTTCACCAGGTACAAACAAATGTGTGAAATCATTACATATTTTTAAATTGCCATAACTCTTTTGTAGCTGATGCACTTCAAGAATTTTGGTTCCCATTCGCTGCATTTGCATTTGAATTTCAACCACACTGTCATCACGTTTGAAGGATGCCTTTTCTTTTAATTCATAATAAGCATCAATTCTACTTTTACTTTTAGTGGTTCGCGCTTTTGGTTGGCGACGCATCCATTCTAATTCTTTTTTTGCAAGTTTTCTAGCAGTATCTGCTTCCTTTTGTTCATAGGTTTCTCTCATTTCCTTTTTTTCTAGGAAATAGGCATAGTTCCCTTTATAGGTATAAATTTTACCCATATCAAGTTCTATAATTTCATTGCATATTTTATCCAAGAAATATCGATCATGTGTAACCAATAACATGGTTAAATCTAATGATTGTAACCAAGCCTCTAACCACTCAATCATTTGTAGGTCGAGATGATTGGTAGGTTCATCCATTATAACAAAATCAGGCTCTTGTATGAGAACTCTCGCTAGTGCAAGTCTTTTTCTTTGACCGCCACTTAAGCTTTTGCAAAATTGTTCTAAATGGTGGTGCAGGTTTAATTTGGTTAGAATGGTATGTACTTTATTATCCAAATCCCAAGCTTGGTATAATTCCATATCTTCCATTACTTTCTGCATGGCCTCTTGTATTTCCAGATTTTCTGGATCCAATTCCATTTTTTCAGTTAAGAGCTCAAACTCAGCAACAGTTTTAAATTTAGGATGATTGGTATTAAAAATGGCTTCTAAAACTGTATCATTATCATTAAAATGAGGCTCTTGTTCAAGGTAAGTCCAGGTGATATTTTTATCAATCATCACATTTCCGCCGCCATCAGGTTCTTCTTTACCTGTTAATATATTCAGTAAGGATGTTTTTCCGGATCCGTTTTTTGCTATAAATGCAACTCTTTCGCCTTTGGCAATGCTTAAACTTAGGTTTTCAAAAAGTACTCTTTCACCAAATCTTCTTCCCAGATTTTCTGCTCTCAAATAAATCATCCGCAAGAATAAGATTTTTGGGTGAACAGGATATCATTTTTTGGTTTAACTTTCGCTGAAATTTTAAAATAAATGATTTTAGGAATAATACCTGCCCGATATGCAAGTACTCGCTTTCCGGGAAAACCATTGGTTGAAATAGAAGGCGTAAGTATGATTGAGCGTGTTTATAGAGAGGCTTCAAAAGCTAAGACTCTTGATTATGTAGTTGTTGCAACTGATGATGAACGTATTGCTGAACATGTAAAAGCATTTGGTGGAAATGTTGTAATCACTGCTTCTCATCATCCAAGTGGTACCGACCGTTGTTATGAAGCATTTACCAAAGTAAAAGGTGATTTCAATTATATCATCAATATTCAAGGTGATGAACCTTTTATTAATCCAGAACAAATAGATGAATTGGGCTCAGTGTGCAAGGGACAGACTGAATTGGCTACCCAAATGATTAAAGTAGATAATTCTGAATTTCTTTTTGATATGGGCGAGGCGAAAATCGTATTAAACAAAGAAAATGAAGCCCTCTATTTTAGTAGGATGGTCATTCCATTTTTAAAAGGAATTGATCAGAAGGAATGGCATTTGCATCACGATTATTATAGGCATGTTGGAATGTATGCTTATAGAAGTGATGTTCTTCATGCAATAACTTCTTTAGGTGTTTCTGCTTTAGAAAAAGCTGAGAGTTTAGAACAACTTCGCTGGTTGGAAGCTGGTTACAAAATAAAATGTGTAGAAACGAAATACGATAGTCATTGCATTGATACCCCAGAAGATATTGATCGTGTCTTAAAACTGATGAAGATAAAGTAAGAAACATATCCGAAAACAAGGTAGGATGAATGTTAACTTTTCTGATTGTTAAAATACTAATTCTCCTTTGGGCTGCCACATATTGTCAATTGCAAATTGTATAACTTCAAGTACTTTATTGTCTGATTGTTTACTTAGTTCATCTTTGAGAAATGGAATTAGTTCTTCCTTACGTAAGTCTAAAGCAATATTTGCAGTTTTTATTTTTACTTTCTTACTTTTATTCCTGAATGTTATTGTGAATATCTCTACAAGTTCTGTTGTTGTAAAATGCTCAGATATGCAATTTAACATCCTTTCTACAGTGTTTGAACTGGTGGTTTTCATGCATTCTATGATTCTCTTTTTTGCATTTTCAAAATGATAAGACAACAGTTCAAGTTTGTTTGTAGCTGACTCCCAAACTCCACTTCCACCTAATTCTATCGCGTTGACTAAATTGTCAAGTTGCTTTTCAGTTAAAACTTTTGTTTCAATAATATCAATAAAATCTTTTGTAATTTGTCTGAGTAAATTTGCTTCTGTTTCTAAATCTCGTTTAGCGTATCTCTTGTTTTCAGATAACCATTGGTCAATATTCTTGTACTCTGTTTCAATGTCAAATGAAAAGAGTAATGGTTTGTTGTCCGTTTTTAATGAGTGAGAAAAAGTCATGTGCCTCAAAATATGTTTTATGAAAAAAGCTCAAATCCGATAAGATTTGAGCTTTTTTATAATGTAGATTAGCAATTAAAAACATCCACTAATTTAATCAAATCTGGATTGAGTTCTTTTTGTTTATTGATTGCATCATGGAAGGGCGTAAGATGAAATTTATTATTGATTAATCCGGCCATTTTATTCTTTTCTCCATTTAATAAAGCTTCAACTGCATTGGCTCCTAAACGACTGGCTAAAACACGGTCGTAAGCAGTAGGGGAGCCACCTCTTTGTATATGTCCGAGAATTACAACCCTAGATTCAAATCCAGGAATTTCTTCTTTTAACATTTCATCAATTTTAAATGCACCACCTTCTACATTTCCTTCTGCTACAATTACAATAGAGAATGATTTTTTGCTATTGCTTCTTCCTTTAAAGAATTGAACAACTTTGCTATGGTCTTCAACCAATTCTGGTAATAAAACCAATTCTGCACCTCCAGCAATCGTAGCTGCTAAAGAAATAAAACCAGCATGTCTTCCCATTAATTCAACCAAGAATACACGACCATGACTATCGGCGGTATCTCTTATTTTATCAATTGCATCAACTGCAGTATTGATAGCGGTATCAAATCCAATGGTAAAATCTGTACCATACAAATCATTGTCAATAGTTCCTGGTGCACCAATTGATGGAATACCAAATTCATTATAAAAGATTTCAGCACCGGTAAAGGTTCCATTTCCCCCAATACACACTATACCTTCAATACCATGTTTAACTAAATTGTCATAGGCTTTTTTACGCCCTTCAGGTGTCATGAATTCTTTACTTCTTGAGGATTTTAGAATGGTTCCTCCTCTTTGAATGATATTTCCAACAGAACGAGAATTCATTTCAACAAAATTTTCTCCTCCTTCAATCATTCCTTTATATCCTTGCATAATTCCACAAACTTCAATTCCGTGGTATATAGCTGTTCTCACTACCGCTCTAATACAAGCGTTCATTCCTGGTGAGTCTCCTCCTGATGTAAATACTGCAATTTTCTTCATGCTATAAAAATAAAAAAGCCGTTTCAATTTTGAAACGGCTTTTTATAAGATTTTTGTTAAGAATTAAATTATAATTCTGCTTTTACTTTACAAGTTAAAGAACCAGTTGTTGCATTTAAAGCTGTAGCAGCAATTAAAATGAAACCACGTTTTCCATCAGCTCTTTTGTAAGCAATAACTTGACCGTTTACCAAGTTTGCAATTCTATCAACACCAGTTGCAAAATCTAATGTTTGCAATTCAGTAAAGAAGTTTGAGCTATTTAAACCATCAAATGAAGATTGGTTTAATTCAGTTGGTAAATAAACAGTTTTGTTTTTTGTTGTCCAAGTTGATACTTCAGTAGCCCATCCTGTTCCTGCTGTAAAGTTGTAATCTGGAGAGTAAATTGCATTTCCTACAGAACCTGCTGAATTGTAAAAATAAACGAAATCAACTTTTGCTGAATTGTCTTTAGCTAATTCAGTTCCGCTTGCTCCAGCTTTGTAACGAGCAAAATTGCTAGCTACTCCAAAGAAACGATATAAGTTTGTAGTGTTACTTGGTGCACCTAATAAAATTTGGTCAGAAATTGCAATGCTATTGATGTCAACTACATAAGTACCAGTTGTTACATTGTCTTTATCATCAGTAACTGTTACAGTGTAAGTAATTTTATCACCATCATTTACAGCAATTTCACCTTTGATTACATCGTAATGAGTGTAAAGAACATCTTTTGCATCATAGGTTTTGCTAGCGATTGTGTTAGTTGCTGCACCTGAAACAGCTCTAGTGATTTTTAAAGTTTTGATTTTTCTATTGGTATCAGCACTTGCTTCAACATCAATCATAATTGAATCAACTTGTGATGAAGCTGAAATTTTAGCAACACCATCATTCACCAACACAGTTGGAGCTTTGCTAGTTGTTTCAGTTGTTTCTTCTTTGGTACATGATGTTAGAACTAAAGACAACATCGTCGTCATTACAAACATTGATTTAATGAACTTTTTCATATTTGATATATTTTTTATAAAGTTTTCAAAAATAGGTAAATGTTTCAATTATTTCTTTATGAATTACTTTCAGTTTGATCTTCGTCGAAGTTCATGTCGAAAGTATGTTCATGGTTGAATTCATCAAAATTGTAATCAGGCATCAAATCAGTCTTGATGTGATTAACTGTTTCGTTTAATGCTTCTACAAATTTGTTGAAATCTTCTTTGTAAAGAAAAATCTTGTGCTTTACAAAGTTGCCATCTTCAAACCTCTTTTTACTTTCGGTGATAGTAATGAAATAATCTTTTCCTTTGGTAGATTTTACATCAAAGAAATAGGTTCTTTTTCCTGCTCTAATTTTCTTTGAAAAGATTTCTTGTTTGTCGTTTTTGTTAAACTCGTCCATTGCTCGTTTTTTCTCTAAAGTGGCGGCAAAATATAAGTTCAATTTCTGATTTCAAAACTTTTTACTAAGCCAATGATTAGGTGGTGTTGATAACCTCTAGTTTGTAACAAAATCTTCTTGACTTTGTTTGGCAAAAATCTCCCAATATTTCCCTTTTTTTTGCAATAAATTTTCGTGATTTCCTTCCTCAATTATTCTACCATTCTCCAAAACTATAATGCGATTTGCATGCTTTACACTACTGGCTCTATGACTAATAATAAAGCAGGTTTTGCCTGACATTATGTTGTTTAGGTTGTCTAAAATAGCTGATTCTGTGCGTGTATCCAACGCACTCAGGCAATCATCCAAAATCAAAATCTCCGGGTTTTTAATAAAGGCTCTCGCAATGGCAACCCTTTGTTTTTGCCCCCCAGATAAACTTACACCTCGTTCTCCTATTACGGTCTCAAAGCCATCCTTAAAATTGTTAATATTTTCTGTTAATGCAGCTTGGTCAGACGCCCACTTAATTTTTTCTAAATTTTGATTTGCGGTCGAAATTCCAAATGAAATATTATTGGAAATCGAATCGCTAAATAAAAAAACTTCTTGGGGTACGTAACCAATTTCTTTTCTATAGGCTCCTAGATGGATGTTTTTTAGATTGACTTCATCCACATAAATATTCCCTTTGCTTGGGTCGATTAATCGAAGTAATAAACTGGCAAGGCTTGTTTTCCCTGATCCTGTATTGCCTAATATAGCCAAACTTTCTCCTTTTTTTACCTCAAAACTGATTTTTTTGCCCAAACTATCCGCTCTACTGAGGGGGGTAATCCCGCGATTTTCTGCCACATTTTGATACATTTTCAACTTATTGCCATCCAGCAAAAACGCCCGATGATAGTTGGCTCGGCGGT
>JBMLPO010000030.1:0-1174 GCA_049242065.1 Bacteroidia bacterium | reverse complement strand
CCTGGAAATGAAGGCAGACCAGATGGTGATCCAAGAGGAAATCCTGATGGTGAGGGTTCTGGATTATATGGCAAAGGAAAAGGTGGAGATGGTGCTGTTGATTTTGATTTAGATGGCCGCTCCATGAAGAAACTACCAAAGGTTGAAGATAACTCTACTTCTGTTGGTAAAGTAGTTGTGAGAATAGTAGTAGATAGAGAAGGCAATGTAACCAAGGCAGTTCCTGGTCAGCCCGGCTCTACCACTATTGAAGGTTCTCTTCTTGAAAAAGCTAGACAAGGTGCTTTACAAACAAAGTTCTCTCCAAAACAAGATGGACCGGATGAGCAATTCGGTTATATTACTTTTGTATTCAGATTCAAAAATTAAGTTTTGACTTATCAAGAAACACTTGATTATTTGTATGCACAATTGCCCATGTTCACACGTGTTGGCGCATCAGCATATAAAAAAGACCTAACCAATACACTTGCTTTATGCGAGGCTTTGGGAAATCCTCATTTAAAATTCAAAGCAGTTCATGTCGCTGGAACCAATGGTAAGGGTTCAACATCGCATATGTTGGCTTCCATTTTACAAGAAGCAGGCTACAAAACAGGTTTATATACTTCCCCTCATTTAATAGATTTCAGAGAAAGAATTAAAATCAACGGAACCATGATTCCTAAAGAATATGTTGTTGATTTTGTTCAGAAGTATAAAGCGCTTTTTGAAGAAATAAAACCATCATTTTTTGAATGGACAGTGGCTTTGTGTTTCAATTATTTTGCAGAACAAAAAATTGAAATAGCAATTATAGAAACAGGTTTAGGTGGTAGATTGGATTCAACAAATATCATCACTCCCCTTTTAAGTATCATCACCAATATTGGTTTTGACCACATGGATATGTTGGGAAATACTTTGCCTTTAATTGCAGGTGAAAAAGCAGGTATCATTAAAAAAAATGTCCCTGTTGTTATCGGTGAAAATCATGCTGAAACCAGTCCTGTATTTCAACAAAAAGCCAAAGCTGAATCCGCTTTTTTATGTTATGCCGAATTTGAAACTGAATTGTTTCATTTCAAAAATAACGAATTGGAAAGTTACTTTGATATCCATCTAAGGACAGGTGAAACTTGGTTAAACATGCAATGCGACCTTCCAGGAATTTACCAGAAAAAAAATATCAAAA
>JBMLPO010000029.1:0-2715 GCA_049242065.1 Bacteroidia bacterium | reverse complement strand
GGGGAATGTTGGTTCATGGGGGTTAGATCTAAATTTTATCTATACTATTACTAGTTGATGATTGCTAATTTACCGATATTCGTCAATTGTCAGCAAATATTTTTGTGTTTTCTCCTGCTTGAATTTTGACTTTAAAAGTTCGAGAGTAGCATGAATCAAATTTATTGAGATTCTGAGGTGTTTTTTCTTTTTTTATATAAATAGTTTGTAAAAATAGTATCATTGAGAATCGTTTTAAATGGCAACATGTTTTGATAATAAGTTACTTCTGTTTCTGTATAATAAGTAGAACCTTCTCTGATGTTATATATTTCGATTGTAGAGTCAATTGAATTATTGCTATAAAAATAGCGTGTTACAATTCTTATTGGAATTGAACGATCAGGTTTGAAAAGTACCTTATGGTATAAAGTATCAATAGTCTTAGTCTTTGTCTGAAGTAGACCTTTTGTATTGTAAATGTATTCAGATATATATTGCCTTCTTGGAGTCATTGCTTTTAAAACAGATGTTCTAGACCTTGTTAATTGGCCTATTTTGTTAAATTCATACCAATTGGTATCAATTATATATTTAGGCATTTTATAAGGTTTAACTATCCAATATTGGAATAGCCTATTACTATTACAGTTAAGTGAATAACTATAATGGTAATTAAAGTCAGTATCTGTTTGGTGTTCTTTTTTACTTGGAAGATTCTGATTAAAATACTCAAAATCAATCCAAAGTCCCATTACTTGATACCATTCAAATCGAGTTGGATTTCCTTCCTCATTAAATGCAACTAGTCCAATTGTATCCGACGCATAAGATTGAATAGATTTATTTTTACTGTAGAGATAAACAGTTTCAGTTTTGTTATCCTTTATGGCATTTTGGTAGCTTATATCACCAATATTCATTAATCTATATGAAACCTTATTGTCTTGTTTACATGAGAATAAAAGTAAAAAAAATAGAAGGAATATAATTGGTCTCATAATTTTATACAGAGTTATTTTTTACCCCAATCGGCTTTTAGATTATGAAGGGTAGAAGAATATTCCCAAATATATAAAATTAATTAATTATCTCTTTTTGGTTTTAAGACACTTTGTTGCCTGTAGCAATTGTATTTCCATATTTAAAAATACCAATATTTTCATGGTATTGCTAAGTAACTTTAAATCGCTTATTTAATCAATATCATCATCCCTTTTAACATCCATTTGTGCTGGACTAAAATTAGTTGTAGGGTTCAACTCAGTATGTCTGATTTGTCCTCCAAGGTATGCTGTTCTTGAAACCAATATAAAGCTGATACCGGAAATCAATAATATAACAATGTTAATGGGTCTAATAAGTGGTGATTTGTTCCAGGTAAGCAATAAGGCCATTAAGGAAAGTATACCAAGACTTATTAAAGAAATCAGCGCGAATAAAGCAAATTCTTCATGTGCTTCGATATTCGATTTAATTATTCCTTGAATATTTTCAACTGTTTCTTCAGCTGCTTCACCGGTTATATAGGCAATACCTGCACCAATGGCAGAAAGTATCAGAATATAATATCCTGCAATATTGGTTTGAGTGCTTTTGACCAAGAATCCATGAAGAAGAACAAGTCCGCCAAACATAGAACCAAATAGGGGTAAATGTGTAATAAATAAATGTATATGCGTTTGGTTCATGGGAGCTTTTATTGTGCAATACCATTGAAGCTTTTTTGAGTAAAAGTCAAAGTTTTGTATTGCTTAATGAGTTAATAAGAATTGGTAGGCAACTTAGCTTCTTGCCAAATTTTCATTACTACATAATTTTTATAAAAGCATATAGAATTCACACATTTTAAAAGAAACTAATTAAAATTGTTATTGAGGATTTCAGTGATTTTTTTTAAAGCACATAGCTTCACTTAATTGCTAAACTTTATATTTCGCTATTCTTTAGGTTTGCTAATAAAATCATTTAAGAAAAACTCATTCTTTAATCAATAAATTATTGATCATGAATCTTATCAGATTTAGTTCTTCTTGCTCTATTTTCGAATCTTTATTAATTGAAATTGTTACTAATCTTTGTTTGTTTACTATGCCGTACCAGACCCAATTTGTTTGATTTATTGTGAATGTTGACTCTACTAAAACTTCAAATTTTGTTTTATAACTTTTCCAATCTTCTTTCTTTAGATCCTTTTTAAAATAGCTTTTTACAAAATCATTTAGCTGTGTAATTAATTTATCATCATTCATTCCTTTCCCAATTCCATATGCACTAATTGTAATGGTTATTTTTGATGTGGAATCATAAATTGTAACAATCCCATCTTCATCTTCTTTCAAAGAGAAACTTTTTGGATAATAGATGTCGTAAGCCTTTGATTTTGGTACAAATGCGGTCATTTCTTTTTTGTCGCCATTTTGACCAAATGCGTTTAGACTGAAAATAATCGCAACTATAAATAGGATTCTATAAGTCATTTGTATTTTATTAGTTGAAGCTTTTCTTTTGGTATTAATTGATAATTGGTGTAATTCATTTTAAACGAACAAACCATAAACCTCAAAAGTAATTTTTGGTATTTGATAATTCAAGTAGTAAAATTTAATAAATTGAAATGATTAATTTTGAATTAGCCCACTTTTTATCCAACGATTTCCGCTGATATGATTCCTTTTCTCTTGGTTCCTGAAACTCGAATTGTGTGCCCAAGAAAAATGTTGTCATCTAAAAAGT
>JBMLPO010000028.1:0-1022 GCA_049242065.1 Bacteroidia bacterium | reverse complement strand
TTAAAAATGAGCGCCAAGCTGCAATTCAACTCATGAAAGAATTGGGTGAAATGCACCAACTAAAGCCAATTGGAATAAGTTTGAATTAACATGATATATGATTGAATTGTAAATTTTGATTTAATCATTGAATTTCATTTGAAAAAATCGCATATTAGCTGTTAATACTGAATTTATGCGCGGTTTAAAACCACTCTTATTTTTCATTTTCTGTCTTTTAAGTTTGGTGAGTTTTACTCAGCCATCAGTATTAGGTACAAACATTTTTTCAGGAACTTTTTCGAATTATAACTTAACTCAATTAGGTAAAGTTCGTCAATACAGAGCACAATCATCTGTTTCTCATGCCTCAGGAGTTGGACAATGGCTATTTTGCAGAGGAACTGCAGGCACTCCTGATTATAGCATTAAATGGAATCCATATACAATTAATCAGCTTATTCCGGGATTTAACACAATCATAAATCCTGCTGTAAGCACTGGTTCTGCCAGGTACAATACTGCCGGTGCAGGTGGAGGTGCAAATGGGCAAGTCCCAGCTACTATTTCAGGTAGATATTATACTTTTAATATTGGTGATAATCAATTTATTGATAATTACATGGCTGTTTGGGAAACAACATTCAATCCGGTTTCTATTTTATCTACTTCGCAATCACCAACAACAGTTTGTTCCAATGGAGATTCTATAACCATTTCGGTTTTAACTTCTTCAAGTCCAAATGCCTCCGAAAAAATCTACTTACGTTATACACGCGATTCTAGTTTTACCCCTTCATTTTTAGCAGAATTGACTTTTTCAGGTTCAACCGGAACAATAAAGATACCCGTATTAAACTCAGGTGATACCATTCGATATTATTTATTCAGTTCCATTTTAAATACAAGTCAGTTAGCACCCGGCGGCGTTGTTAGTGAAACCAATTGTGATATGTCAACCTTGGCAATGAACAATAATTCGAATAGCAATTTCAGGTTTATTATTAGTTCAGCTCCAAGTCCAACTTCATCCTTTAGTGCAG
>JBMLPO010000027.1:11871-14359 GCA_049242065.1 Bacteroidia bacterium | reverse complement strand
TCCATTTTAATTTTTTAATTTGTTTTCCTACTCTTAAGGATTTTCAGTTACTCCAAGTTTTTTTTAACTTGATATCTGTCTTCAAGTGCACAGACAACATCATCCTATTTGTATTGTTTTTATTTCAATACATATTTTCATAAAAAGACATGAAATTATTTTATAATGAAACTAATTGATTAATTAATTTTATTTAAACCGGAATTTATTCGATCAATTTGGCTTGAAAAATATTGGAATTCAGATGTATATGAATTTGTAATAATCAATTGAATTGTGATTATTTTGCATTATTTCAATTGAATTAACACTAATGAATTTTTATTGATTACTAATATTTATGATTTTAAAATAAACAATTAATAATTATAGAAATTTAGTTTCATCAAATTATTTAACTTGAATAAAACTTCAATTTATTTCATTCAATTCGATTGAAATAATAGTATGAATGAAAATAGTCATTCAATTATAAAAAGAATAAATAGCAGTATATTTAATTACTTTTTGAAGTAATTAAAGGAGTTGAAATCTCAATAAAAGGATTGAATCAAATTACTTCTTCAATTTCTTCATCAATTCATCTATCTCTAAACAATTCAGGCAGCATTCTTTTGTTAAGCCACCTTTTCTAGCTACCAAGGTTCCATAGTACATATCAAGGAAACCTTCGAGTTCATGGGCATCGGGGTTGATGCTTAACATCACTCCTTTATCCATTGCATAAGATACATATCTCCAATCTAAATCTAAACGATAAGGATTGGCATTGATTTCAATATGCACTCCATTTGCAGCGCAGGCATCAATGATTTTTTTATGGTTGATGGGATATCCTTCACGCATCAATAACAACCTGCCTGTTGGATGTCCGAGTATACTTGTATAAGGATTTTCAATGGCTTTCAGTAGTCTCATCATGGCTTTTTCTTCAGTCATTTTGAGATTACTGTGTACAGAGGCTACTACATAATCAAATGTCTTTAATACCTCGTTATCATAATCTAAATTTCCATCATTGAGGATATCACATTCAATACCTTTTAGGATTTTAAAATCTGGGTATTTGAGATTGAGTGCATCTATTTCTTTTTGTTGGGCAAATACCCTTTCCTCTGATAATCCTTTTGCATAAAATGCCGATTTGCTGTGGTCGGCCATGCCTAAATAAGAGTAAGCTTTATTGATGCACCAAAGTGCCATTTCTTCAATGGTATTTTGTCCATCACTCCACTGACTGTGGTTATGTAAGGGTCCTCGTAAGTCTTCAAATTCAATTAAATTGGGTAGGGCTCCAGAACGCGCTAAAATAATTTCGTTCCTACCTTCGCGTAATTCAGGTTCAATATACGACAATCCTATCTGCTCATAAACTTCTTCTTCTGAATGGTAAGTCGTGAATTCATCTGGCAAAGTATCTAATTGTTTGAGGTGTTCTTCTGCAGCGGTTTCAATAAATAAATGGTAATAAAAATTTTCTTCAGGTACCAATTTAATTGAAACAGGGTAGGAGCCTAGTTTTCCTTCTATGAGCTCATCCATTATTTCAATTTCACTCAAATAAGGCATACTGGCAATGCCATTGATACTGGTTTCCATATCTTGTACAGGCACTAAGTACTCAATACATTCTAATACTTCAACCGCTCTTCTGATGGCGCCAGAAAAGGAAGCCAATTCATGTATTTCATTTTGTAAGTCTTTTAAAAATTCTAAAGCAGGCCCTTCTGCTTTTGCATAATGGAATTTATGTGCATTGGCAAACATGAATTCAATTTGCTTTTTGATGCTATCCTGCGTTTTGAGTCCAAAGCCTTTTACTTGAGAAAGTCTATTTTCTTTGCAAGCATACAGTAATTCTCCCACCGATTCTATGCCCATTTCCTTCCAAATCACAGCTACTTTTTTAGGACCAATTCCTTTTACCTTCATGATTTGTAAAACACCCTCTGGAGTTTCTTCTAATAATTTTTGAAGTTCAGGAAAGGTTTCGGTTTTATTCAAAGCATCAATCACAACGGCAATTGATTTGCCAATTCCAGGAACCTTTTCAAGAGCTGCCAAGTCTAATAATTCCAAGGCTTGTGGCATCTTATCGATGTTAAATGAAGCCGCAGCAAAAGATTTGATTTTAAAGGGATTTCCTCCATGTAATTCAGAGAGGTCGGCATACAATTTTAAAACATCAGCAATATCGGAATTCGTCATGCCGTGAAAATAAAAAAACTATTGAATAGCTGATTCAATAGTTTTTAACAAGGTCCTTAATGAAAGATTTTTGTTGCTATCTTTTTTTAACAAGTCTTATTTAGCATTCTTAGTTTTTACAAAAGCTGCTACAATAGCGGTGGTGATGATGCCCATGATAATAGCACCGTATATACCTTGGGTGATATAATTATTCAAATTAAAGAAAGATGCTGCTGCTTCTTGGTTCATCAGCTTGTTTTGTGTACTGTGTTGAATGGCATTCTTAAAATAATCTGGG